>JBLMYG010000053.1:0-11089 GCA_050258155.1 Acidithiobacillales bacterium | reverse complement strand
CAGGACCTTCAGAGCGACCAGCCGCTTGAGCCGCGTGTCCCTGGCCTTGTAGACGAACCCCATGCCGCCTTCCCCGAGCGGCTCGAGGACGGAATGGTGCCCGAGCGTTCGTCCCGTCAGGACGTCAGGTTCCAACTCGGACTCCTGGGACAGTTGCCCGAAAGTCTACGCTTCGCGTCGCCCCACCAATGAGCGCGCGCGACCAGGAGGCTCTCAGGCGACCCCCAACACCATCCGGGGCAGACGGAAACCGGCACCGCCCGGCTCAGCTCTGGCCGGCAAGCCGCAGCCGCGCCAGCTCGGTGCCCAGCTCCCGGACCCGCCGATTGAGTTGCTGGACGATCCCGAACACGAGCGTCGGGTCCTTGCTGGCGCGGCGCAGGAAGTTGCGACGGTCCACGGCGAGCACGCGCACCTTGGTGACGGCGCGGGCGTCCGCGGAGCGCTTGCCGCTCTTCAGGATCACCTCTTCGCCGACGTAGTCGCCGATTGCGCAGCGGTAGATCGGCACCTGGCGTCTTTCCTGGTCGAGAAGGATCTCGACCTCGCCTTCGAGCACCACGAACATCCGGTCGCCGTCCTCGCCCTGGTGGAAGAGGTATTGGCCGGCCTCGAATTCGATGCCCAGTTCTCCGGTGCGCATCATGGTCCTCCGGCGACCCGCACGCGCTTCGGAGCGCCGGGCCGGGCCGCATGGTCTGGCTCATCATCGCGCCGGGGCGCGCTCTTCGTCCGGGACGGCCCCTCGCGCGCTCGACGGCAGGGCCGCTGCGACCAGCTCGAGCCCAAGGCGCAGGAGCAGTGCGGGATGGAGCGAGCGCAGCAGGATTTCCCGATACGACGCGCTGCCGGAGAAGGTGTCCCACAGGACCGTGCTCATCCGGGCCGGGCTGCCCGGGCGACTCTGCTCGCGGGCAACCAGGCGGAGCAGCGCCCGGCGTGCGAACCGCGAGGCCTGGAACCGACGGACCACGGCGAAGACGACCCTGCCGAACACGTTGTCCAGCGCGATCGCGCGACAGACCGGCCCGTACCGGAGCCGGAAGTCCGCCGCCGACACGCCCTCGTACACGGCCGCACAGGCAGCCGCCTTGGCCGTGCGGAACGCCGAGCCGATGCCGTCCTTGTACAGCCGCGCGACCCCCGCATCGCCGATCCTCACCACGCGCTCGGCATAGGGCCGGCCGCCGCCCCCCACGTTCATCCTGGGCGCGCAACCGCACTCGGGTTTCTCCTGTCCCGAACCCGAAGGCAGGCAGCCTGTGACCTCGCGCGCGGCGAGAAACGTCTGCACCATCGAGGTGTCGATCCCTTTTCCGATCAGGCAGAGCGAGACGTACTCTCCCTTGGGGATGAGTGCAGCCAGCTCGAGCCGGGCCATGTCGAGCAGAAAGACGTGCATCGAGTCGCCGAGGATCTGACGGATCACCGGACGGCCCACGAAGTACTCCCGGATGGCGGTCCTGACCGTGCGAGGCCCTGACGCGCCGGAGGCTTCCGGAATTTGCGGTGCCTGGCCGTTCACTCCGCACGCGACGACCGCCAGGTCGTAGCGCTCGCGCACGCCGTCCCCCTCCAGCGTCGGCAGGCCTTCGTCGCGGGTCACTCGATCGATCCGCCGTCGGACCACCCGGGCCCCGCGCAGCTCGGCCTGGCCGAGCAGGAACGCGTCGAAGCTCTCGTAGCGCGATCCCCCGGTGCGGCCAGGTCCCAGGCCCCGATGCACCGCACCGATGCGCTTCTCCCGCATCGGCGTGCCGATGCAGACCTCCCCCATGTCGGTGTGAAGCACGTAGGAGTCGATGCCGCGCTGGATCACCGTCGGCGGCAGGGCGACGCCCTCGGCCGCGAGATCCTGGACCAGGGATTCGGAGACGATTCCCCCGCACTTGTTGCAGCCCCGCGGACCCTCCAGGCGGAAGTCCTTCGGCTCGTACACGTCCACCGAAAGACGCAGCCCGGCCCGGCCAGCCAGGTCGAGGACGAAGATGCTGAAGAACGAACCCGCCGGCCCGCCTCCGATCACACCGATGCGGGCCCCATCCTCGAGCGGCCGGCGACTGCGCCGCCGACTCTGGCTTCTCCCGGCGCTGACGACTCGTCCTTCCACGACTCAGAATCCCTCAAACGACAGGCGGTTCGCCCGCGCCGTCGACTTCGCCAAGACGCGTAAGAGCAGATCGGGGATTCGCATCACCGCCGAGCCGACACCCATGATCTCCTCGGTGTCAGAAAGTACGTGTCAGGTGCAAGTCGCGGCCTCAGCATACACTTTCCGGCGGCCGATGCGAAAGGCCGTGCCCCCCGGGTCGTTGGTTGACGGGGCAAATTCCTGAAAAGTATTCGCAATTTGATGGTTGGACGGCCGAAGACCTGCTGCTGTTGCACGGCCCCGGGCACTCCCGGAGCCGGCGTCGCCGCCTGAGGCCGGGGTCACGGCCGCACCCTGAATCCCGGAAAGACAGGCGAGGCGTCACGCGGGCTTTCGGGAGTCGACGTCGCGGGGCCTTTCCTCTCCAAAGAAAGAAGAAAAGGAGGACCAAAATGCCCGAAGCCCGCGGCATCCCGAGAACCGGCGATCCCGCCCCCGATTTCACCGCCGTGACGACCCACTCCCGGGCCATGGAGTTCAGCGAGTGGAGCTCCCCTACCCGCTCATCGCCGACGTCGACACGAACGTCGTGCAGCTCTGACGTCGGCCGCAACGTCGACGAGGTGCTCCGCCTCGTGACCGCCCTCCGGATCTCCGACCAGCCTGCCTGCGCGACACCCGTCGACTGGCGACCCGGCCAGAAGGTCATCGTGCCGCCCCCGAAGATCGTCCCGGAGATCCGCGAGCGGTTCAGCCACAAGGGACGGGACGACGACGTCAAGGACTTCTACCTGAGCTTTCGCGAAGGGCCGTCCCACGGAGGGCCAAGGCGCAACTCCTGCGTCGCCCCCGGCCCGGCCGCGCATGGCGGGGCCGGGGCTCGGCCCCGGCTCCCGCTCCGGACGCGAACGGAGCGCCCGCTGCCGGGTCCCGCGCTAGAGGAGCGGCGGCCGCGAGACGCGGCCGCCCGGTGCGAGTGCGGCGCTGGCCTTCGGCTTCGTGCCCGTGCAGAGCCCGGCGTCCGGCGGCTCCGGCGGCACCGCGCCGAGGAACTTCGGCGGTGTTTGCGCGTTCAGCTCCTGCTCGAGGTCGTACATGAGCCCCAGGATCTTCGCCTCCTGCCACGCCGTGCTGACCATGCAGAAGCCGACCGGGCTCCCGTCGTCGAGGAAGCCGACGGGGAGCGAGGCGCTCGGGTAGCCCGCCACGGCCGCAATCGAGTAGAGCCAGCTCCACGTCGGGGCGATCAGGACGTCGAGGGGCGGGTTCGTCGAGTTCAGGGCTGCGTCGATCCCCAGCACCCGAGAGTTCTGGATCGAGGCCGCGCGCGCCGCGACGTAGAGGGGATCGGTCAGATCGCCGCTCGTCGCCTCGGCCAGCTCGAAGATCTCCTGGCCGAAGTACTTCATCTCCTTCTCGCAGTTGGCCGTGTCGAAGGCGATGAGGTCCGCGAGTGTCCGCATCTCCGTGTGCCCGAGCGGCGCCAGATACTCCGCGATCTGCACCTTGAACTCGTACAGGAGGACGTTGAGCTCGTCGCTGCCCAGGAGGAAGGAGGGGTCGGTCGTGACGTCCACGATGGTCGCGCCGAGAGAGGTCATCGCGGCGAGCACCTCCTGCATGATCGGCCAGGTCGGCGGGTTGCCCCAGAAGGGATCCGTGAAGTACTTCGCGTCGAAGCCGATCCTCGCGCCTTGGAGGGCCCCGCGGTGGAGGACGCCCCGGTAATCTCCTGTTCCCGCCTTCAGGGCGCCGAGGAGTATGGCCGCGTCGGTCACGGTCCTCGTCATCGGCCCCGCTGTGTCCTGGCTGTGCGCGATCGGGATGATGCCCTCCCCGGACACGAGCCCCACCGTCGGCTTCAGCCCGAAGGTGTGATTGTGGTCCGACGGCGCCATGATCGAGCCGTCGGTCTCGGTACCGACCGCCACGGAGCAGAGGCTCGCGGCAGCCGAGACCGCGGAGCCCGAGCTGGAGCCGAGCGGGTCGTTGCTCAGGAGATAGGGGCAGCGCGTGAAGCCGCCGCGGGCGCTCCACCCGTTGATGGAGCCGAATCCGCGGAAGTTCGCCCATTCCGACAGGTTCGCCTTCCCGAGGATCACGGCGCCGGCGTCCCGGAGCTGCCCGACGAGCGGCGCGTCGCCGGGCACGAAGCTCCTCACCAGGGCCAGGGACCCCGCCGTTGTCTGCTGCGTGTCGGCGACGGCGATGTTGTCCTTGACGATGACCGGGATGCCGTGGAGCGGCCCGCGGACATGCCCGGCGCGGCGCTCGTTGTCGCGACGGGCCGCGATCGAGACGGCCTGCGGGTTGGTCTGGATGACCGCGTGGAGGAGCGGGTTGAGCTTGTCGATCCGGGCCAGATAGCCGAGAGTCAGCTCGCGGCTCGTCAGCTCTCCCGAGGCCATCATCGCCTGCAGCCCGGGGATCGTCGCCTCCACCCACGGGGCGTCTCCTGCGGGGACGGGCCGTTTGCCCGGCGGAGCGGCTGAAAGGAGAGACGCCCAGCCTCCGGTCAGGAGCGCGGCCCCGCCCGCTGCGCCCGCGCCCAGAATCGTCCTTCGACTGATCCCCTGCTGAATTCCAGGAGCGCCGTCACGCCCCGGGGGAGACGACGAATCGCGCATGACCCACCTCCCACCTTCGATGAAACGTAGTGAGAAATCCGTTCCCCGCCTCACGGCGTCCCGGGGGCCCGGCCGCGGCCGGGGATGATCTTCGTCTTCGCGTCGCAGAGGGCGAGAATCAGGTCCGCCGCGGCGAGCACGAGAAGGGCGAGAGACGGGGCGAGGCCCCTGGCGATTCGCCTCCTCCTGGAGATCTCCCCGCGATTCTATTTCCGGCTGTCCGCTCCCGGAGGGAGCGGCGTGAACCCCATCGAGAAGTGCTCGACGATCTTGAGGTCCACGAGGGGGCGCGGAGTTGACGCCGTCCGTAGCCGGAAGACCTCGAAGCGGACGCCCGACTTCGCCTGCGGCCGGATCTGGAGGCGGTGGACCGCCTCCTTCGTGATCGCGTAGGTGCCGCACTCCTTGCAGTCCGCCTGGTACGGGGAGCGCTTGTTCCCCTCGGCCGAGTCCCACTCCGGATAGGCGGCGGGGCGGCCGCAGAGAATGCAGCTCGTCGGAGGCGCGTCGTCCGCCATGACCAGCCCCAACCGTAGCACGGCCCGGCCCTGACGGGAACTCCGCACACCGCCCGCGCTCGACCGTAACCCGCGGCTTCCTCGGGCGTATTGCCGATGGAAACGGGTGGCCCCGTGGCGCCCGACGGAGGAAGCATGAGATCCGCTCTGCGACGTCCTGGCTTCACGATTCTCGCCCTGCTGCTCCTCGCGGCCGGCCCCCTCGGGGCGGCGCCGCAGGCAGCGCCGCCGCCGGCGCCTCCGGCCCACGCCGCCTCGCCGGCCGTCGCAACACCCCCCCCTCCGCCACCGCCCGGCGTCAAAGAGAACGGCGGGGGATTTCACCTTCACGACCGCGACGTCGACGTCGAGATGGAGGGCGGGGATCACGACGTCATCACGATCGTCAGAGGCCCGCGCTCCTACATCGGCGTCCGCCTTCTCGATCTGACGCCGGAGCTGCGCGAGCTCTACACCGGCTCGAAGGAGTCCGGCGTCCTCGTTTCGTCCGTCGAGGCGGACAGCCCGGCGGCGAAGGCCGGGATCAGGGTCGGCGACGTCATCGTGAGCATCGGAGGCGAGAGCGTCTCCCGGGCCTGGGAGATCGGACGGGCGATTCGCCGGAAGGAGGCAGGGCAGACGGTGAAGCTGGAGGTCAGGCGCGGCAAGGAGCTCAAGAGCTTCGAGGCCGCCGTGGCCGAGCGGAAGGGGACCCGCCGTGAGATCCGGATCCCCGATCTCGGTGGCCCGGGCTTCACGGGCCGGACGGAGGAGTGGGCGGAAAGGATCTCGGAGCGGGTCGAGAGGGCGCTCGCGCGGACGGAGGAGAAGCTCCGGAGGATCGACGAGCGGCTGAAGGAGCTCGAGCGTCGCTGGGAGGCGACGAAGTAGCCGCGAGTCCGTATCAGAAGAAGGGGGACGCCCGTCGCCGGGGGCCCCCGCACTTGCCCCCTGGGTGATCGACCGGCCGCGTGAGCCGGATCATGGATGGCCCGATGAGTCGGCCCGGAAAGCTCGCCACCTGTCCGGCAATCCCCGATTTCTCTCCTTTGAGGGAAAATGAGTCTCGAGGTCGCCCGATGCCGCCGGATCTGGCGCAGACGGAAAGCGGTCTCGGCTTTCAGACAGGCTGATCAGGGCGATCCAGAAGGTCCTCGAGGGGGGTAAGTCCGTCAGCCCGAGCCTCGCGGAGAGGCTGGCCGACGCTCTCGACGGACCGGAAGCCGCGCGTCCTCCGCACGAAAGGCCCTCGGACCGCGAGCTGGAGGTGATGAGCCTCCTCGTCTCCGGAAAGAGCGTCACGCCCCCGGTGCCGGCGGGTCGAGGCCTGCGCCGCCGGACCGGGCCGGCTCTCCATCGAGGGTGAGCCGGATCGTCTGCAGAAGCTCGGCGAGCTGAAAGGGCTTTCGCACGAAGCCGTCCGCTCCCGCGGCGTTCACCGCCTCGATCCTCTCGCGCGTGACGTCTCCCGTGACGGCAATGATCCTCGGGCCGGCCGGATCGGCGCGCTCGCGAAGCCGGCGAATGACCTCGACCCCGTCCAGCCCCGGCATCATCATGTCGAGGAGGACGAGGTCCGCGGCCTCCTCTCCGAGCCGGCGGATGGCCTCCTCGCCGTTCGGGGCGACGGAGGCGTGGTAGTCCTCCTCGCGAAGGACCTCCGCGAGGGCCTCCGCCGAGACGAGGTCGTCGTCGACGACGAGAATCGAGGCGATGCCCGCGCGGCGGCTGCCCGACCGCGTGAGTGGGGTCTCCTCTTCTTCGAGCGTTCCAACGACCCTCTCCGGCGGCAGCAGGGCCGTGAAGACCGAACCGCGCCCGACGACGCTCTCGACCGTCAGGTCGCCGCCGAGCGCCCTCATGATCCGCCGGGCGATGGCGAGGCCGAGCCCGCTGCCGGCGGCGCGATCCCTTTCGGGGTTCCGGACCTGGAAGAACTCGTCGAAGATGTTCGGAAGCTGCTCGGGAGGAATGCCGGGCCCCGTGTCGGAAACCGTGATCTCGACGCGCCCCGCGCCGTCCCGCTCGGCCTCCACGCTGACCGATCCGTTCGGCGTGAACTTCAGGGCGTTTCCGACGAGATTGGTCAGGACCCTTCCGAGCTCCGTTCGGTCCGCCCGGACGAGCAGGTCGGGGCGCGGGGGGCGGCCTCTCAGCCCGAGCCCCTTGGCGCGGGCGACGCTGCCCAGGGTCGAGACCGTGTCGGCGAGAAGCTCGGCCAGCGAGAACTCCTCGTCCGACATCTTCTTCTCGCCGGCATCCAGATACGTCATGTCGAGTAGGTTCGCGAGCAGATCCGTGAAGGAGCGGCAGGCGCTCTCCAGCCTCCGGCACCGGTCGACGAGGTGTCCGCTGCGCGGATCCCCGAGGCTTTCGGCCTGACGGCGGACGAGGGTGGAGAGAAGCATGATGGCGTTGACCGGCGTGCGCAGATCGTGGCTGACCGCGCCCAGAAAGCGCGTCTTTTCCTCGCTCGCCTTCTGCGCCTCCCGGTAGAGCCGTGCGTTGTCCACCGCGACGGCGCACCGCCGTGCCAGCTCTTCCGCGAGGAGCGCCTCTTCCGGCTCGCGAAGGCGGGCCGGGTCGAGAGAGGCCAGCGAGAGGACCCCGAGCGTCTTCCCACGGGTCGAGAGCGGTACCGACAAGCCCGTCTGCCGTCCGCCCTCCTTCAGAGCCTGGAACCCCGCGTCGCTCCCGGCCAGCGCGCGAAGAAGACCGATCGGGAGCCTGGGAAGGATCGCGGGCCTTCCCGTCCTGACGACCTCGAGAAGGGGGCGGGATTCCTCGGGGTCGAGGATCTCGTCGCGGAGGACCTCTTGGGCGCGTTGGCGTCCGGCCTCGATCGTTCCGAGGGCGACCCGGCGAAGCGACCCGTTCTCCTCGACGAGATCGATGGCGCAGACCTCGGCGAGGGTCGGAACCACGAGGCGCGCCATGTGCGAGAGCGTCGTCTCGTAGTCGAGCGACGCTCCGAGAACGCTCGAGGTCTCCGAGAGGATCCGGAGCCGCTGCTCGACGTGCCGACGCTCCGTGAACTGGCCGACACGGTGACCGAGGTCCTGAAGGCTCTTCAGGAGCCCGCCGTCCTCGTCCAGTGGCTCCCGGCCATAGAACTCGAAGACCGCCGTCGACCGGCTGCGGTGGAGGACGGGGACCGCACACGCCGCGTGAAGCCCGTCCCGGGCCGCGGACTCGGAGCGCGAGTAGTCCGGCGCCTCCGAGACGTCCTTCACCCAGAGGGCGGAGGCTCCTGACCAGACGACGCCGGGCAGGCCGACTCCGGGTGCGAAGAGCCGCCGCCTCGTCTCTTCCTCGAAGGCCTCGGCGGGCTTCCGAGGGTCGTTCCAGGCGGCGATGCAGCGCAATGCCCCGCTGGCGAAGTCCATCTGCCAGGCGGCGCCGAAGCTCCACCCGGCGGACGTCCCGACGGCCTCGAGAAGGGAGGGCGCCGCGCTCTCGAGGCTGTCGGCTTCCGCCAGGATCCGCGTCACCGCGAACGTCAGCTCCTGACGGCGGGAGAGACGCTCGCGTTCGGCGAGCTTCCACCCGATCTCCTCGAGCCTCCGCTCCGCTTCCAGCCGGGCCTCCTGTTCCCGCGTCGCGAGAGCGTGTGCCCTGGCCTCGGACCGGCGCCCATGACCCGCCACGAGGCTCGCCACCACCCCGATCAGGACGAAGACGACGAGGCGAACGGCCTCGTCGGGATGCTCGAGAGCGAGCGCGTCCGGCGGCAAGACGACGAACGCCGTGCCGGCGGCGGAGAGTGCCGTAGACAGGAGACCCGGGAACGGCCCGCCGTACCAGGCGCTCAGAAGCACGGCCACGACCGGAAAGGCGTAGAGATCGGCGCCGGGCGGGATTCTCAGGAGGACGCCGGCGGCCACCGCGATGACGGCGATCGCGATCGCGAACACGTACCGTCGCAGGACGGGCCACATCCGGGAAACCCCTCGCGATTCTACGATGGCCAGTCCGCCGAAATGCCCGGGCGCCCGACGAGGAAGGCTTGCCTGTGCGGACGAACGCCAATCATCGGCCGCTCAGGAGGGATCCAGGCAGTAGTCCCGTACCGCGCAAACGAGGGCCGCGGCGGTCAGCGGCTTCTTCAGAAACGCGGCGGCCCCGAGCGTGAGGGCCTTCTGGGCGAGCCGACCATCGGCCGTGCAGACGACGACCGGGATGCCGGCGAGCGAGACGTCCCGAAGCTGCTCTTGTCTGAACTCGAAGCCGTCCATGACGGGCATCGCCATGTCGAGGAGGATCAGGCAGGGCCGAAAGCCGCCACGAAGCGCCTCGAGGGCGGCGAGGCCGTTCCTCGCCACCGTCACCCGGACACCCTCCTCCTCGAGCGTGGAGGCGATGGCATCGGCAAGTGCCTCGTCGTCCTCGACGACCAGAACGTTCACGGTCGCTGCTCCCTCTGCGGAGAATTCTTCACTCCGACACCCCTCGACGAGGTTCCCAGCAAGCGCGGTGCCCGTCAGTGCCGGACAGGGCCGGATGACGGTCCCGCGCGGGCGAGACGCCGGTCCCCGGGTATCAGGTCAGGAGCCGAGGCCGTATCGGCGAATCTTGTTGTAGACGGTCTTGAGGCTGATCTTCAGCATTTTCGCGGCCGCCTTCCTGTCCCCGCCGACCGCTTCCAGCGTCTTTTGAAGAAGCTTCCTCTCGGCGTCTTCCATGGAGTCCCCGACCCGTATCGGCACATCGATTGAATTCATGCCCGGCGGGGCCGGCGCCGGATATTCCGGGACAGCGGCCGGAGCGGTTTCCGGGGGTTTCACCGGGAACTCTGTCGGGCGATCGGCCATAACGGCCCTGCTCCCCGCTCCCAGGACCGTTGCCACGGTTTCCTCGTCGATCACGGGACGGTCCGACAGGACATAGGCCCGGTGAACGGCATTGCGCAGCTCGCGGACGTTACCGGGCCACGGATGGGCGAGCAGGCGCTCCAGCGCCTCGGCCGAGAAGGTGCGCCGCCCTGTTCCTTCCCGCTCGGCCACCTGCCGGGCGAAATGACTCGCCAGCACGGGAATGTCCTCTCTCCGCTCGCGGAGCGGAACGATGTGGAGAGGAAGGACGTTCAGGCGATAGTAGAGATCCTCGCGGAGCGCCTTGTCCCGGATCGCCTCGGCGAGATCGCGGTTCGAGCTGGAGATGATCCTCGTGTCGCTCTCGAGCTCCTCGTTGCCGCCCACGCGGCGGAAGGCACGCGTCTCGAGGACGCGCAGAAACTTCACCTGGAGCTCGGGGGACATTTCCGTCACCTCGTCGAGAAAGAGCGTCCCCCCCTGCGCGAGCTCGAAATAGCCGATGCGGCGTTTGTCGGCGCCCGTGAAGGCCCCCTTCTCGTGTCCGAAGAGCTCGCTCTCGATGAGCGTGGACGAGACCGCCCCGCAGTTCACGGCCACGAACGGCCTGTCCCGGCGGCGCGACATGCCGTGGATGGTCTCGGCGGCGGCTTCCTTTCCGCTGCCGCTTTCGCCCGTGATGACCACCGGCGCATCGGACCGGGCGACCCGGGCGATGACCCTGCACATCTCCACGGTGGCGGCGGACCGGCCGACGATCGCTCCGAATCGCCCTGTCCGCTGGAGGGCGGCGAGCAGCTCCTCGGATTCCCGCAGGTGGGAGGGGGGAGCGAGCCGGGCCAGAACCGCCTCGAGCCGGGCGGGACGCAAGGGCTTGACGAGATAATCGAACGCCCCCGCCTTCATCGCCTCGACGGCCGTGTCGACCGAGCCGTGACCGGTCAGGACGATGATCTCGGGCCCGCCGTCGGCGGCGCGGGCCGAGCGGATGAAGTCCAGTCCGTCGCCGTCGGGCAGTTTCAGGTCGGTGAGACAGACGTCGGGCGCGAAATCTCCGGCAGC
>JBLMYG010000052.1:0-8865 GCA_050258155.1 Acidithiobacillales bacterium | reverse complement strand
CGATCTCCTCCACCCTGGATGTCGGCACCCACTCCTCGTCCGGGTGGAGCTCGGAAGCCTGGAACAGAATGATCCGGTACCCGTCAGGATCGAGGATCTCCGCAGACCGGCCGGTGAATTCTTCGGCCGGCGGCCGTGTCACCGTTACCCCTTTTTCCTTCAGGGTGCTGAGGGCCGCGTCCAGGTTCTCCGTCGAAAAGACGGCGGCGACCTGATTCCGGGAGGGCACCTCTCCAGGCCTCAGGGGCGTCAGCTTCAGGAGAATGGGCCCGAGGCCGAACTCCACCCAGTCGTTCTCGAAACCTCCCGATTCCGGGAGGCCGAGGGTCTCTCCGTAAAAGCGCCTCGACCTGGGAAAATCGCTGGCGAAGACCTGCATCCGTCTGAGGGCCATGAACATATTCACTTCTCCTCGCTCGGAATGTCGTTCTTTCCGGCAAAGGGGAGGAGAGGCCTACCAAACTTCAAATTCTAGAGCGAAATCCCTTGATTTTCAATCACTTTCGTGGATCTCGCCGGCCCGGCACGGCTCCACCCAGAAGCTGCCGGAGGGTCCCGTCTCCCTCTTCCAGATCGGGACGCGGGCCTTGATCCGCTCTATTCCTTCGCGGCAGGCGGCGAAGGCCTCCTCCCTGTGGGGGGCCGAGACGGCCACCACGACGGCCACGTCGCCGATTGCCAGCGAGCCGACGCGATGCCTCATCAAGATCCGGGCTTCCGGGTGACGTCGGGCCAGCTCGTCGGCGATCCGTGCCATCTCCTTCTCGGCCATCGGGCCGTAGGCCTCGTAGTCGAGCCGGGTCACGGCATGACCGTCGTTCTCGTTGCGGACGACCCCGACGAAGAGGGCGAGGCCCCCGTCAGACGGGCGGCTCAGGGCGTGGAGGAGAGGCGCCGGGTCGATCGGCTGGTCGGTCAGGAACGCCACGAAACCATGATAAGACGCGCGGAGAGGGAACAGAGAAGCATGAAGGGCCCTCGTCGCCGGATCATCGCCGTGACGGCGCTCAAAGGCGGCGTCGGGAAGACGACGACGGCGGTGAACCTCGCAGCGGCCTCGGCCCGCGCGGGCCGTCGGACTCTCCTCGTCGACGTGGACCCCCAGGGAGGTGTCGCCACGTCACTCGGGCTCGCCGCCAGGCGGGGCCTCGACGAATGGATCCTGGGAGAAGCGGCCTTCGAGGAGGTGCGGGTCCCTTCCGGGCGCGAGAATCTCGATGTCGTGCCGGCGGGGGAAAGCCTCCTCGACGCGGCGGAGGCGCTCCGCGATAAAGGAAAGGAGAAGCGGAAGAACCGGCTCGTCAAGAGGCTCTCGGAGGAGGCCACCGAGGACTACGACGTCGTGCTCTTCGACTCGTCTCCCGCCGCTTCGCTACTTCTCGAGAACGCCTGCAGGGCGGCGGACGAGCTGATCCTTCCGGCGAAGCTCGACTACCTCTCGCTGCCGGCGCTGGAGCGGACGCGCGCCTTCGCTCGCGCGCAGGGAGAGGAGCGGGGCCGGCCTCTGAAGATCGCGGGGGTCCTCCCGACCTTTCACGACCTCCGGATCGCGATCTCCGAGATCCTCCTCCAGACGCTCCGCGAGCGCTTCACCCGGATCCTCAGCCCCATCCGGATCAACGTCGATCTGGCGGAAGCCCCTTCCGCCGGCAAGACGGTCTTCGAATGGGATCCCTCCTCCCGCGGCGCCGTCGATTACGGCCTTCTCGCCGAGGATCTGGGGCTCGCCTAGGACCGCAGCGACCTTCCGGCTCAACCTCCCGCGACGGGGGGCAGGAGGGCCACGGTGTCGCCGGGGCGGACCGGATCACCGTCGGCCGCCCAGGCCTCGTTGACGGCGACCATCGCACGGCGGCCGAAGCGGGCGAAGACGGGGTGCGAAGCCTCCAGAGCAAGCCGGAGATCGGCGACCGTCGCTGGCTCGCGGAGCTCAACGGCGAACGTCATCCCGATCTCGTCTTTGAGCGCCGCGAAGAGAAGAACCTCGACCCGCACGAGTGCATCTTAGCGGTCGACGGCGGCGGACCCATACAATCCGGCGCCTGAAGGGGACTGGATGACGAGCCCGCTCTCGGGGAAAAACGCCCTCGTAACCGGCGCCTCGCGCGGGATCGGTCGGGCCATCGCACTGCGTCTCGCGGCCGAAGGGGCGCACGTGGCGGCCGCGGTCCGCAGCGCGGCGGACGCGGATGCAGCCGTCCGCGCGATGAAGTCCGCCGGGGGCGAGGGGATCGCCGTCCTCCTCGACGTCACGGATCCGGCGTCCGTCGCGACGGGGGTCGAGCGAGCCGCCCGGCCGAACCGCCGCCTCGACATCCTCGTGAACAACGCCGGGGCGAGCGGCGTGACGCCCCTCGGGGGCGACGCCCGCTCCGACGTGGAATGGGCGCGCCTTCTCGACGTGAACCTGACCGGGACGTGGCGCGTTTGCCGGGCCGCATACCCGTTCCTCGCCGACGGAGCGCGGATCGTGAACTTTTCGTCGGTGACGGGGCGGTTCGGCGTGCCGAAGAACGGCGGCTACTGCGCGGCGAAGCACGGCGTCATCGGCCTGACCCGGGCGCTGGCTCTGGAGCTCGCGCCGCGGAAGATCACCGTGAACGCCCTCTGTCCCGGCTGGGTCGACACCGACATGGGGCGGACGGGCATCGGACAGATCGGGAAGCTGAAGGGGGTGAGCGCGGAGGAGGCGTTCGGGATCGCAGCGGAGATGGCGCCGCTGGGCGAGGTGCTGAAGCCCGAGGAGGTCGCTTCCCTCGTGCTCTATCTCGTCTCGGACGGGGCGCGGAACGTGACGGGGCAGGCCATCGTGATCGACGGCGGACAGGTGATGCCGTGACGCGGGGGCCGATCCGGGCCGTTTTCTTCGACGCGGGACAGACCCTCCTCGACGCGGACCCCCCCGTGGACGCCGTCTACCGGAATACTTTCGCCGAGTTTGGCGTCACCGCGTCGGTCGAGACCGTCCGCGACGCTGTCCAGGAGACGTGGCGCGAGGTGGCGGCGCGCCGCGCGCAGGGCGAAGCCCACTGGGCGATCGGCGCCGGGGAGGCCATCTTCTGGCGGCGATTCGTGGCCGAGGTCTTCGCGCGGGCCGGAGGAGGCGAGCTTCCCGACGAGCTGCTCGCCGGCCTCGTCCGCCATTTCCGGAAGGCGGCCCATTGGCGCGTCTATCCGGAGGTCCCGGAGGTTCTCGCGACGCTCCGCCGCGAGGGTCTCGTCCTCCTCGTCGTCAGCAACTGGGACTCGTCGCTCCCGCCGCTCCTCACGCAGCTCGGCCTGACGCCGTTCTTCGACGACATCGTCGTCTCGACGCTCGTGGGGGCGAGCAAGCCCTCCCGCGAAATCTTCGAGATCGCCCTCCGGCGCGCGGGCGTTCCCGCCGCCGAGGCTCTTCATGTCGGCGACTCGCTGCATGACGACTACCACGGCGCGAAGGCCGCGGGCCTCGCGGCCCTCCTCGTCGACCGGACGGGCCGGGGACCGAAGGGAGACGGCGTCGAGAGCGTCGGCTCCCTGGCCGGGGTGGTGGAGCACGTCCTTCCGGAGCACGCCGCGGCCAGGCCGCCGGCCCGGTAGACTCCCCGCCGCCGCGAAACGTGAGGAGACGGTCGATGTCGCTTTTTCGGCGAAAGCCTCTCGACGTCCTGATCGCCGAAGGGGGCGACGAGGCGCACGGGCTCAGGAAGGCCCTCACCTGGATCGACCTGACGGCGCTCGGCATCGGGGCGATCATCGGCGCGGGGATCTTCGCGACGCTCGGGAGCGCGACCTCGGGCGGCACGGGGCAGCCGCCGGCCGGCCCCGGGGTCTCGGTCTCCATCCTGCTGACGGCGGTCGCCTGCGGCTTCTGCGCTCTCTGCTACGCGGAGTTCGCGAGCCTCGTCCCTGTCGCGGGCTCGGCCTACACCTACAGCTACGCCACCCTCGGCGAGCTCGTGGCCTGGATCATCGGCTGGGACCTGATCATCGAGTACGCCGTCGGGAACATCGCGGTGGCGATCTCGTGGGCAGCCTATTTCCGCCAGCTCCTCGGCGGCTTCGGATTCGAGATTCCCTCCTGGATGTGCACGGACTACCGCTCGACGCTCCTGGCAGCGAAAGCCGCCCTGGAAGGCGGCGTCTCCTCCCTGAGCCCGGAGTACGCCCTCGCCTACCAGGCCCACCTCCACCACCCGGTCCTCGGTGGTGTCCCCGTCGTCTTCAACCTTCTGGCCGTCCTGATCACGGCGGCCATCACGTGGCTTCTCGTCACCGGCGTCAAGGAGTCGGCGAGGTTCAACAACGTCATCGTCGTCCTCAAGCTCGTCACGCTCGTTTTCTTCATCGCCGTCGGCGCGTACTGGGTGAAGCCCGCGAACTGGACACCGTTCTTCCCCGGCGGCTTCCACGGCGTCTGGACGGGGGCCTCCCTCATCTTCTTCGCCTACATCGGCTTCGACGCGATCTCCACGGCGGCGGAGGAGTGCCGGGATCCGGGGCGGGACATGCCGCGCGGCATCCTCGGGTCGCTCCTCGTCTGCACGGTCCTCTACGTGGCGGCGGGCCTCGTCCTGACGGGGATGATCCCGTTCGGCCGGCTCGTCGGCGTGGCCGATCCGCTGGCGGCGGCCTTCACGTTCGTCCATCAGGACTGGGCGGCCGGCCTTCTCGCCTTCGGGGCCGTCGTGGCGATGACGTCGGTCCTCCTCGTCTTCCAGCTCGGCCAGCCCCGGATCCTGATGGCGATGTCGCGCGACGGGCTGCTCTCTCCCTGGTTCGGGAAGATCCACCCGCGGTACCGGACGCCGCACGTGACGACCATCCTGACCGGGATCTTCGTGGCCTTCTTCTCGGCCATTGCGAACATCGACGAGGTCGTCCAGCTGACGAACATCGGGACGCTCTTCGCCTTCGTCCTCGTCTGCATCGGGATCCTCGTCCTGCGCGTCCGGGAGCCGGACCGTCCGAGAAAATTTCGCGTCCCCTTCTCGCCCGTCACGCCGGTCCTCGGCATCGGCATGTGCGTCTTCCTGATGGCGCGGCTTCCGGGCCTGACGTGGCTCCGCTTCGGCGTCTGGCTCCTCGTGGGCCTCGTCCTCTATTTCACTTACGGGAGGCGGCAGAGCCGCCTGCGTCAGGAAAAGACCGGCTGAGGGGGCACGGGGGACGTCCCGCCCGCGACGTCCCGGAACTCATCAGCTCAACGGAAGTCCAAGCAGGAAGTAGAAGCTGTGGTCTCCCCGGTCGGCGAGTCCGAAAGCGAAGTAGAGCGGCCCGAGGAGCGTGTTCGCCCCGAGGAAGAGGCTTCCGGCGTAGCGCACGTTGTTCCAGCGAATCTGGTCCGACGTCATCCACGCGTTTCCGCTCTCGAGCGATCCGCCGAGATAGACGCCGGTCCCGAGGAGCGACGGGAGACGGACGAGCCGCCGGTACACGACGACGCGGGCGAGCGCCGAGTAGTTCCCCCTGATCTGCAGCGGGTGGGTACCGGAGAGGTTCAGGAATCCGCCGAGGAAAGCGAAGTCGATGAAGGGGAGATCGTTCTTGCCGATCTTCGTGGCGCCGCTCAGGGCGAGGAGAAGCGTCCATTCGTTCCGGCTCCTGGCCCAGCCGCCGATGGCCGACAGCTTGTTGAAGGAGAGGTCGCCGCCGAGGGCGGTTCCGGCCGAGATGAACTGAGCGCTCCCGGCCCACCCGGAACGGGGGAAGCCGACGGCGTCGAGCTGGTCGAAATCGAGCTCGGTGACGAACGCCGTCTGGTTGATCGTGCCTCCCGGGGCCGGGAAGGCGGAGATATTCTCCTTGTACTTGAACCAGTCCCGCCGGATCCCCGCGGCGAGCTGGCCGAGCGGGCCGAAGGAGATCCCTCCGTCGAAGCCGACGAAGGCGTCGTCCACGAGATAGCGCCCGATGGCGGTCTCGTCGATGAAGAGGTTGAACGGGATCCGCTGGATTCCCGCGGAGGGCTTCAGGAAGAAACGGCCGGCGTAGTCGACCGGCTGGTAGAGCTGCGTCGTCAGGTAGTTCGAGTTCCCCAGCTCGACCTGTGTCTTCCACTCGCCGCGAAGGGCGTTCAGCCGCGTCTGGTTGACGCTGAAGCGGAAGCCGAAGGCGCTCGAGCCGGAGAAGTCTGTGTTGAGAAGGAGGCCGAACCGGACGCGGGTCGGCGCCGGCGTCTTCGAGCGCGGCTCGATGATGAGCGTCGAGACGCCGTCCACGGGAACGATCCGGAAGTCGACGGTCGAAAAATCGTTCAGCTCGTAAATGTTCGCGAGCGTCCGGTCGACCGCATTCCAGTCGACGGGCCCCTTCTTCCTGTAGTCGATCCGGGCTTCGACGACTCGCGGGTCGACTCCCGGCATCGGCTGGACCTTTACGGCGTCGACGTTCGGGGTCGGGTGCGGGTACCGCTGCTTCTTGAGGAAGAGGGCGTACTCCTCCTCCGAGACGGAAAGAGCCCGGAGCGTGTCGGCGGCCTTCTCGGCCCCCTGGACGCCGCGCGGGATCGCGAGGGGGAACTGGGCGAAGTCCGTCGTGCCGATCCCTTCGAGGTCGGGCGTGATGAGGACGTCGCGGGGCCCGAGCGTCTCGATCGACCGGAGGACGTTCAGGCGCGTCAGGAAGCCGATCGTCTGGTTCGTGATCGCGAAGAGGTTCATCAGCTTCTCGCGCGGGTTGAGCGGCGTCGAGATGTCGATCGCGATGACGATGTCCGCCCCCATGGCGCGAACGACGTCGACCGGGAGGTTTCGGGCCGCTCCGCCGTCCGTCAGGAATTTCCCGTCCAGCTCCACGGGGCTGAAGAGACCCGCGATCGCCATGCTCGCCCGCATGCAACGGGCGATGTCTCCCTTTGACAGGACGACGGGGTCGCCCGTCACGAGATCGGCCGCGACGGCGCGGTACGGGATCGGCAGCCGGTCGAAGTCGCGCTCCTCGCTGAAGGGGAGGGTGAACTTCCGGAGGAGGATGCCCAGCTTCTGGCCGGCGAGGAGGCCGAACGGGAGGACGAGCCTTCCGTGGGAGAACCCGAGCTCGGCCTTGATGAGATAGAGCCGGTCATCCTCCTTCCGGCGGTACGAGATCTCCTTCCGCGAGGGATCGTCCTGCGTGGCGGCGTCCCAGTCGGTCTCCTTGAGAATCTTCTCCATCTCGTCGGGAGAGAGGCCCGTGGCGTAGAGGCCCCCGACGATGGAGCCGATGCTCGTCCCGGCGATGTAGTCGACCGGGATCCTGAGCTTCTCGAGGACCTTGAGGACGCCGACGTGCGCCCCGCCTCGCGCCCCGCCTCCGGCGAAGGCGATGCCGATCTTTGGACGCTTCCGCGGGGCTTCCTGCGAGGCGGCCGGAGGGCAGAGGGAGATCGCAAGAAAGAACGCGAGAGCGGATTTTCGAAGCATGGCGAGAGTCTAGCGAAACGCCGCAGGCGCCTCCCGCCTCGTACGTATGATCCGGCGGACGGGATGCTCGACGGCCTCCGCGACCTGATCCGCCACCGCGCCCTGATCGGCGTCCTCGTGGCCCGCGAGCTGAAGGCCCGCTACCGGGGAAGTGTCCTCGGCTACTTCTGGTCGCTCCTGAACCCTCTTCTCATGCTCGCGGTCTACACCGTCGTCTTCCAGCTGGTCTTCCCGGGGCGGAGCCCTTTGACGGCGCCGTACGCCCTGTTTCTCTTCTGTGGGCTCCTTCCGTGGAACTGGCTCTCTTCGGCGCTGACCGATTCCTCGGCCTCTCTCGTCGTCCACGGCCCGCTCCTCAGGAAGGTCCTCTTCCCGGCCGAGGTCCTGCCGACGGTGGCCGTCCTCGCGCAGGGGGTTCACTTCCTTCTGGCCCTTCCCATTCTCGGCCTTGGCCTCGCCCTCGGTGCCGTCGGCGTCTTCGGCAAGACGGTCCCGCTCACGGCCGCGCTCCTGCAGGCGCCCCTTCTGATTCTCCTCGAGGGGGTCTTCCTCCTTGGCGCGGGGTATCTTCTGGCCGGGCTCACCGTCCACTTCCGCGACGTGAAGGACCTCCTCGCCACGGGGCTCACCCTCTGGTTCTTCGGGACACCGGTCCTCTACACCCTCTCCGAAATCTCCTCCCCCGCGCTGCGCGGAGTGCTGGCCTGGAATCCCGTCGCGCCGCTCTTCGCCGCGTGGCACGAGACTCTCTTCTACGGCCGGTGGATCGGCCCCTCGGAGTGGGCCCGGGTGGCCGGCGTCGCGCTCGCCTTCTTCGCGCTCGGCTATCTCTTCTTCTCGCGGCTCCGCGACTCGTACGCGGAGGCGGTGTGACGGCGGACCTCGCGGTCGTGGCCGAAGGGATCTCGAAGCGCTACCGGCGGTACGGGAAGACGCGTGCGTTCGGGACGCTCAAATCGGCATTCCTCGGGCGCGGCCTCGCCGAGGCGCTGGCCCCGTCCGAGACCGTCGAGGCGCTGACCGACGTCTCTTTCTCCGTGGAGAACGGGGAGACGTTCGGCGTCATCGGCGCGAACGGGAGCGGGAAGTCGACGCTCCTGAAGCTGGTCGCGGGGATTCTGAAGCCGACGGCGGGCCGGCTCACGGTCCGCGGAAAGGTCTCGGCCCTGATCGAGCTGGGCGCCGGCTTCCATCCCGAGATCACCGGCCGGGAGAACGTCGTCATCAATGGCGTCATGCTCGGGCTCTCCCGGAAGGAGATCGAACGGAAGCTTCCGGAGATCGTGGCCTACGCCGGCCTCGAGGAGTTCATGGACCAGCCGGTCAAGACCTACTCCTCGGGGATGTACGTCCGCCTCGGCTTCGCCGTCGCGGTCCACGTCGACCCCGACATTCTCGTCGTGGACGAGGTGCTCGCCGTCGGCGACGAGGCCTTCTCGCGCCGCTGTCTCGACACGATCGGGGAGTTCCGGGCGCGCGGGAA
>JBLMYG010000051.1:0-8102 GCA_050258155.1 Acidithiobacillales bacterium | reverse complement strand
CGCTGAACCCGTCCGGCCGGATTCTCGAGACCTCGGCGAAGACGGGCGCGGGGATGGACGGCTGGTACGCGCTCCTCGAGGCCGAGCTTCGGGCGAAGCGCGGCGGCTAGCCGACCAGCATATTCCGGACGAGCTTTCCGATCTCCACGCAGCATGTGAGACCGGGCGAGTCGATGCCGAGGAGCTGGACGAGATTCGGGTGTTCGCCGTCGCGGCGAATGATCCAGTCGGCGGCGCCCCGGAGATGGACCATGATTCCGGAATAGTCGAGCTGGACGTCGGCCAGACCGAGCGCGGGCAGGAAGCGCCGGGCGCGGCCCACGATGAACTCCGCGGGGAGCCGGTCCGTTTCGTAATCGTCGCGCGAGGAGGCGACGCGGAACTCCGGCCCGACGGTGAAGTGGTCGCCCGGGACGGTCGACCCGTCGGGCGCCAGCGTGAAGGTGGGCGTCAGGTGTGCCCCCACCATGAGCGACCTCTCGCCGCCCAGCTCGAGCTGCTCCGGAACCGGGTAGACGTTGCGGCCCGTGAGCCAGAGCTCCGGGCGGCGCCGGCGGTTCATCAGGCAGTACTCGCCCCGGAGAGGTATCACCTCGACGTCGAGCGACGGGTCGGCCATCCGTCCCACCTCGTCGCACCGGAGACCTGCCGCGTTGACGACGGCTTGCGTCTCAAGCGTCTCCTCTCGGGCCCCGCCGCGGCGCCGCCCCGTCACCTCGAAATGACGGCGCTGCGCCCGGATGCACGTCACCTCGAAGCTCGTCAGGACCGACGCGCCCTTCTCCTCGGCGAGGCGCGCCAGCGTCGCTACGAGCGCCGGCGGGTCGACGATCCCCGTCGTCGGCACGAGGAGCGCCGCCTCGACCGAGAGGGCGGGCTCCAGCGCCGCCGTCTCGCGTCGAGAGAGCATTCGCACCCCAGGAACCCCGTTCGCCAGCGCCCGGCTCCTGACGTCCTCCAGCGCGGGCAGCTCCTCTCCCGTCGGGGCCACGACGAGCTTGCCGGTCCTCTCGCAGGGGATGCCGTGAGCGCGGGCGAGCTCGTACATCCGGGCGTTCGCCTCGACACAGAGCCGCGCCTTGAGGGTCCCCTTCACGTAGTAGATGCCCGCGTGGACGACACCGCTGCTGTGCCCGGACTGCTCTTCGCCGAGCCGGGCGTTGCGCTCGAGGAGGAAGACGTTCCCCACTCCCGCGTCCGCCAGCTGCCACGCCACGGCGCAGCCAACGGCCCCTCCGCCGACCACGACTGCTCCGACCCGATCCATCTTCCACCTCCGCGTCTTCGCAGGATCGACCGAGCCTCGGACGACCGGCGTTCGCCGTCAAGCCGCACGGTGAAGGGGCAGGATTGTGCCCCGTCGGCGCGCAGGCCCGGCGTATGCTCACGGGAGCCATCATCAGGAGAACTCGATGGAGACCGGGGCTCTCACCGGACGCCTCATCGGCCATTACGAGGTCCTCGAGCTCCTCGGCCAGGGCGGCATGGGGGTGGTCTACAAGGCCCGGGACACCCGTCTCGGTCGGCTGGCCGCCCTCAAGGTCCTGCGCGCGGACTGGGCGACCGACGCCGAGCGGAAGCGCCGGTTCGTGCGCGAGGCCCGGACCGCCTCCTCCCTCAATCATCCGGGCATCCTCGTCATCTACGAGATCGACACCGACGAGGGGCTGGACTACATCGCCATGGAGTACGTCCCGGGAGGGACGCTCGCCGGCCTCATCGCGTCCGGGCCGATCCCGGCCGAACGCGCCCTTCGTCTCACCTCCCAGATCGCCGACGCCCTGGCGGCCGCCCACGCCGCCGGGATCGTCCATCGGGATCTCAAGCCGTCGAACATCATGCTTCCGGGCGGGGACCGCGTGAAGGTCGTCGACTTCGGCCTCGCCAAGCCGGTCGGCCCCGCCGCCCCCACGGACGAGACCTCCGACGCGGTGACCGTCGGCGGCGTTCTCCTCGGGACGGCCTCCTACATGTCGCCCGAGCAGGCGGCAGGGGGCGTCGTCGACGCACGCAGCGATCTCTTCAGCTTGGGCACCATCCTTTACGAGATGCTCTCCAGCCGGAGGCCCTTCGGCGGCGACTCCTTCGCGTCCACGCTCGCGGCGGTCCTCAGGGACCATCCGCCGCCCGTCGCGGGCGTCGCCCCGCCGGTCCGAAGGATCGTCGAACGGTGCCTCGCGAAGGACGCCTCCCGGCGTTTCCCGTCGGCTCTCGAGCTGAAAGCCGCCATCGAGGCGTGTTTCCCTGCTTCCGGGGCCGGCGCCGAGCGGCCCTCGATCGCCGTCCTCCCGTTCGCCAACATGACCGGCTCGAAGGATGACGACTACCTCTGCGAGGGCCTGGCCGAGGAGATCATCGACGCCCTCACGCGGATTCCCGGTCTCAAGGTGATCGCCCGGACCTCGGCCTTCGCGGTCGGCCGGGCCGGACTCGACGTCCGCGAGGCCGGGGCGCGGCTCGACGTCGCGAACATCCTCGAGGGGAGCGTCCGGAGGGAGGGCCGCCGGATGCGGGTCATGGCGCAGCTCGTGACGACGAGCGACGGCAGCCATCTCTGGAGCGAGCGGTACGAACGGGAGCTCACGGACGTCCTCGTCCTGGAGGACGAGATCGCCGCCGCTATCGCCGCGCGGTTGCGCATCCAGTTCACCGGCGAGGGGCGCGGGCGGCCGCAGCCCGTGGTCGATGCCGAGGCGCACGCGGCCTACCTAGAAGGGCGCTACTACTTCGCCCGGGGAACTCCGGAGGCTCTCGGGCGGGCCCTGGCCTGCTACGAAAGGGCCGTCGCGCGGGACCCCGGCTTCGCGCTCGCCTATGACTCAATGGCCGAGCTGCACTGGTTTCTCGGTTTCTTCGGCAACGTGCAGCCCCGTGAGGCCTTCTCGCAAAGCACCTGGCACGCCCTCCGTGCCCTGGAGCTGGACGACAGCCTGGCTCAGACGCACGCCCTTCTCGGGATGCTCCGGAAAGAACTCGACTACAACTGGCCGGAGGTGGACCGGGAGCTCGCACGAGCGTTCGAGCTGGGCCGGGAATCGCCCCTCGTTCGCCTCCGTTACGCCCTCAGCGGCCTCCTGCCCCACGGCCGCGTGGACGAGGCAATGGCCGAGATCGAAGAGATGCTCCGGACCGACCCGCTCAACCTCTTCGTCCGGTGGTGGCTCGCCGTGATGGCCTACCTCGCCCGTCGCCCGGAACGGATGATCGAAGAGGGCCGGCACATGCTCGCCCTCGAGCCGGGATTCTTCCTCGGCCACTGGGCGATCGGAATCGGCCTCGACGAGACCGGAGCGAGGAACGAGGCGGTGGCCGCTCTTGAACGGGCCCACGAGTCCTCGGGGGGCTCGCCATTCACGCTCGGTTTCCTCGCCTTTGTCTACGGGCGCGCCGGACGAGGGGACGACGCCCGCCGCCTCCTCGATCACGCGAAGAAGACGGCGGAGGCGACCTACGTGCCCGCCTCGACCTTTTTCATGGGCTACGTCGGCCTCGACGATCGGGACGCCGCGCTTGCGTGGATGGACCGGGCCGTCGAGACCCGGGACCCGATCATCATGCCGATCAAGACCTTCCCGTTCCTCGATCCCCTGCGGGACGACCCCCGGTACCGGGCCCTTCTCCAAAGAATGCACCTCGACTGATCGGGGCCGGCGGGAGCAGAGGCGGTTTTTCCCCTCACTCCCCGGGGCGGGACGTCTCGAGGCTGAGAAGCTTCGGACCCTGCTTGAGGCGGAACTCTCCGGCGATCGTCTCCCAGATCCAGCCGGAATAGCCGTAGCCGCCGACCGCCTTCGTGACGAACGCCCCCCGCCATGTTTCGGCGCGGCTCCGGTTGAGGGCCACCGTCCCGAACCGGCCGAACGTGTAGCCCGGGACCGGGTGGCAGTAGTCCTCCCCTTTCAGGGCGGCGGCGGTACGTGCCGCCGCTTCGCCGCCGAAGACCGTGGCGCGGAGGCCGTACTTGTGGTCCCTGGCCCGGCGGACGACCTCCGCTTCCGTGTCGAAGGGCGTCGTGAAGGCAACGGGGCCGAAAACCTCTTCTCGCATTCCGAGCATTCCGTCCGCCGCGTCGCGCACGATGGTGGGAAGGACGAGGTTTCCCTCGATCCGGCCCCCGACGGTGATGCGCGCGCCTTTCGCTCTCGCGTCCTGAAGCTGCTCCTCCAGCCGGCGGACCGCGAGGTCGCTCGCCACCGGGCCGATGTCGGTTTCCGGATCGAAGGGGTCTCCCACGACGAGGCGCCGGACCCTCTCCTCGAACCGGGCGAGGAACTCGTCGTAGATCGAGCGATGGATGAAGATCCGCTTCGGCGCCGTGCAGGTCTGGCCCGCGTACATGAACTTGGCCGCCATCAGGTCGGAGAGAGCCAGCGAGAGATCGGCGTCCGGGAAGACGATGAAGGGGTCCTGCCCCGGTCCCTCGAAGACGAGAGTCTTTCCCGCCTCCCGGAACGCCCTTTCGTACGGAAGGATGTTCTCGTCCGACCCGAAGACGACCGCCGCGGAGACGAGCGGATCGCGGAGGGCGCTTGCCAGGAAGTCGCGTCCGCTCCCTCCAAAAAAGGAGATGGCCTCCCCGAAGACGGGGCGGTACATCTCTTCCGTCAGTTTCATGACGTCGTCCCCTTTCGAGGAGAACTTGACGTCGACGGCGTTTCCGACGAGATAGATCGAGGTGATGGCGGTGGAGAGCCAGGCGCTCCCGTTGTAGGCGAGGGCGAGGGCCACGCGGCTCCCCGGGCCTCGCAGCGGGACGCGGCGGGAGAGAAGCTCCGCCGCCTCCGTGAACATTCCGAGCCGGTCGATCGTGACGTCGACCTCCCGCGAGCTGTCCTTCGCCGTGAACCGGAGATTCTTCACCG
Organism: Acidithiobacillales bacterium; assembly: GCA_050258155.1. Taxonomy (GTDB): domain Bacteria; phylum Acidobacteriota; class Thermoanaerobaculia; order UBA5066; family UBA5066; genus DAOMFB01. Next base: position 3,240 of record JBLMYG010000051.1, on the reverse strand, counting down.
CCTCGGACACCATCGCTTCCCGCCGCTGCCGGAGAGCCTCGCGAAGCGAAAGGACCTTCTCGAGCCTCTCGTCGAACGACATGGCACACCTCCCCGCCGATCGAGGATCGGCGTAAGAGCCCGCGCAGCACCTCGCTGCCGGCCTCGCTGGCTACCTTGTGTTCTTCAGCCTCCCGGGCAGCTTCACGACCTTGTTCGCGACACGGTCGTATCTGAAGAAGCTTCCGTCCAGGCTCCCGAGATAGGCCGCGTCCAAGTTGAAGTCGCGCGCCACGTCCTTGTCGTCGTCTGAGAACTCGTTGTAGCTCCCCGTCATCCCGGCGACCTTGTAAGTCGGGTGGGTGTGGTAATACGCGACCGGCATCGTGCCAGCCGGGCAGCTGCAGTTCGGCTCGCGCTGGCCCACGTCCACCTTCGCGGCGTCCCCCTGGGTCCGCGGCGGCATGGCCTTGTAATGGCCTCCCTCCATATAGATCATCCCGCCATACTCCTTCATCTCCTCGACGGACTTTCCGAGGATGTCATTCAGGGCCTCCCAGGCGACTCTGTCGAGGCCGATCGTGCTCGTCCGCCTCCCGTCCATCGTCATCCTCCCCGCGCGATTCTAGTGGGCCAGACGATATCGTTCGCGTCGGGAAAGCTCCGTGTACCACCTCCTCGCCGACGCCGTGGCATTCGTTCATTTCCTCTTCGTCGTCTTCGTGATCGCGGGAGGGCTGGCCGCATGGCGCTGGCCGAAGGTGGCGTGGGTCCATCTTCCGGCTGCTCTCTGGGGGATGCTGGTCGAGGTGATGGGGTGGGTCTGCCCGCTCACGCCGCTCGAGGACCGGTTCCGGATGCTCGGCGGCTCGGCGGCCGCGCACGGTGACTTCGTGACACGATACCTTCTGCCGGTTCTCTATCCAGAACGCTTGACGCCGGTCCTGCAGAAGCTTCTCGGCGCGCTCGTCGTCGCAGTGAACGTGGCCGTCTATGCGTTCGTCCTTCAGCGGCGCCGGGCCGCTAGGAACGTCCCGGTGTAGCGCGTCGCGGCTGGAGCGGCTCGGGCAGATGTCGCCGGAAGGACGGGACCGGCTCTTCGTAGCCGTCCCGTTCCACCGGATGATCGGGGTGATGCACGCCCTCGATCAGGGCGTCGGCCTCGGGCGCGAGGCGGATCTGCAAGCCGCCGAGAGGGACATCGACGCGCTGGGCCGCGTCGAGCGCGTCTGAACCGATCGGCCGCCGGGTTTTCGCGTGCCCGACGGCCCTTGACATGGGCACGTGGGCGGCACGAGACTGCTGGGTGACTCGGCTTCAGTCTGCGTCGGTTCTGACGGCCTTGCGTCGCCGTTTTCCTTGACGGGAACCTTTCCTTTCTCGAGCGGACCAGACCCTCGACATTCGGCGCCATGAGGCCCCCAGCCATCAGAACGAAAAAATGAGCGTCAGCCGTTCGCAGACCACTCTCTCTCCCGAGCGATGGCGCCTCGTCGAAAGGCTTCATCGGTCGGCGCTGGCACTCCCCGAGCCGGAGCGTGCCTCCTTCCTAACAAACGCCTGCGGTGCGGACGAGAAGCTCCGCAAGGAGGTGGAGTCGCTCCTCACGGGAGGCGAGACGGGCGGAACGCTCCCAAAGCAGACCGAGGCAGGCGTGGGCGGGGCGGCGGGCGAGGAAGCGGCGCTGCCCGCGGGCACAAGGATCGGCGCGTACGTCGTTCTGCGGCCCGTCGGCAAGGGGGGCATGGGCGAGGTTCTCGCGGCCCGCGACGAGCGCCTCGACAGGAGCGTCGCGCTCAAGCTGCTTCCGGGCCGCTTCGCCCGTGACCCGGAGGCTCTGGAGCGATTCCGCCGCGAGGCGCGTGCGGCATCTTCGCTGAACCACCCGAACATCTGTACCATCCACGACGTCGGCGAATTCAGGGGCCGCCCCTTCTTCGTGATGGAGCTGCTCGAAGGGGTCTCGCTGAAAGATCGGATCGGAGCCGGGCCGCTTCCCGTCGATGCCGTCATCAACGCCGGCATCCAGATCGCGGACGCGCTCGCGGCGGCCCACGCGAAGGGGATCGTCCATCGCGATGTCAAGCCGGCCAACATCTTCGTCACCGCGCACGGGGAGGCGAAGGTGCTCGACTTCGGGCTGGCCAAGCTGGTCGCCGAGCCGGGCGGGACGCCGGCAGTCACCGCGACATCGGTGGAGTCGGTGCCGCTCTCCGGCGAGACGCTGACGTCACCCGGGACGACGATGGGGACGATCGCCTACATATCTCCGGAGCAGGCGCACGGAAAACCGGTGGACGCAAGGACGGACCTCTTTTCCCTCGGCGTCGTGCTGTACGAAATGGCCACCGGAACGCGGCCCTTTCGGGGCGAGAGCGCAGCCCAGGTGCTGAAGACGATCTCGACGGCCGCGCCGCCGCGCCCGACAGCCGTCCGTCAAGGCTTGCCGGCGGCCCTCGAGCGTGTGATCCTCAAGGCGCTCGAAAAGGATCCCGCAGCGCGGTTTCAGTCGGCCGCCGAGATGCAGAAAGCGCTGACGGACCTCGAGAGGTCCCGGGCGCTCAAGACGAGACGGTGGGTCGTTGGAAGCCTCGGCACGGCGGCGGCGGCGCTCGTGGTAGGGACGTATATGGGCCGGAGGCTCATCTGGTCACCCGGCCGGGTCATGGTGGCGGTCCTGCCGCTCGAGGATCTGGAGACGGATCCGAAGCAGGCTTATTTCGCCGAAGGCCTGCTCGAGGAGATGATCTCCGTCCTCGGCCGCCTCTACCCGGACAGGCTCGGCGTCATCGGGAGCACCTCGGTCCGCCGGTACAAGGGGACAAACAAGCGTATCGACCAGATCGGGCAGGATCTCCACGTGACATACGTGGTGGACGGGAGCGTCCGGCGCGAGGGGAACCGCGTTCGGATCTCTGCGCGGCTGATTCGCGTGAAGGATCAATCGCAGGTCTGGGCCGAGACGTACGACCGCGACCTCAGCCGGATTCTCACCGTCCAGTCCGAGGTGGCCCAAGCGGTCGCTCAGGGGATCGAGCGCACCTTGAAGCCGAGCCCGCAGGTCCGCCTGGCGCTGGCGCGCCCGGTGAACCCGCAGGCCTACGAAGCCTATCTGCGCGGCGAGAACGAAAAGGCGATCGCGCTTGATCCGGGGTACGCGCAGGCGTACGCGGGCCTGGCGAGAGATTTCTATTACCAGGGCCTGTTCGGAGTCAGCGCGCCGCGGGAACTCTTCGAGAAGGTACGGCGTGCCGCCTCGAG
>JBLMYG010000050.1:0-4798 GCA_050258155.1 Acidithiobacillales bacterium | reverse complement strand
GGACCTGTCCGGACCCTCAGGCGGGCCGGCCGGTTTCCCTCCTCCCGGAGCGTCTCAGTGCAGGCTTACCAGCGGTAGTGGGCAAAGGCCTTGTTGGCCTCCGCCATCTTGTGGGTGTCCTCCTTCTTCTTGATGGCGTTCCCGCGGCTGTTCGCCGCGTCGAGGAGCTCGCCGGCGAGCTTGTCCCGCATCGTCTTCTCGCCGCGCGCCTGGGCATAGGAGATGAGCCACCGGATCGCGAGCGAGGTGCGCCGGTTCGGCTTCACCTCGACGGGGACCTGGTAGGTCGAGCCGCCGACGCGCCGGGACTTGACCTCCAGGACCGGCTTCACGTTCTCGACGGCCTTCTTGAAGGTCTTGAGCGGCTCGTCCTGCGTCTTCTGCTCGATCTGCTTCATGGCGCCGTAGAAGATCCCCTCCGCGAGGGACTTCTTCCCGCGCTCCATGACGCAGTTGATGAACTTCGTCACCAGCTGGGACTGGTAGATCGGGTCCGGCAGGACGTCACGCTTGGGGACTTCGCGGCGGCGGGGCATGGTCTCTTGATCTCTCTAGGCCTTCGGCTTCTTCATCGGGCCTGCGGCTACGCCTTCGGCCTCTTCGCTCCGTACTTGGAGCGGCTCTGCTTTCGGTTCGTGACGCCCACGGCGTCGAGCGTCCCGCGGATGATGTGATAGCGGACTCCGGGAAGGTCCTTCACGCGGCCTCCGCGGATCATGACGATGGAGTGCTCCTGTAGGTTGTGGCCGATCCCCGGGATGTACGTCGTCACCTCGATGCCGTTCGTCAGACGGACGCGGGCGATCTTCCGGAGGGCCGAGTTCGGTTTCTTCGGGGTCGTGGTCTTCACCTGCGTACAGACGCCTCGGCGCTGGGGGCAGGACTGCAGCGCGGGCGACTTCGTCTTGTAACGGACGGGTTCGCGCCCCGCACGGACGAGCTGGCTGATGGTCGGCATCGGTCTGCGACGACTCCTCGGAAACGATTCCTTAGCGTCCTAAAGCACGACTTCTCCGGCACCTAACCCAAGCTTTGCGAATCGCTTGCGCCCGCCCGAACCTCGGGGTCAGCCGACACGGCATGCGTCGGCCGCCAGAGAAACCTGCCGAGAGTAAAGGCCCGGCCTTCCTCTGTCAAGCGGGACGCGCCCCCGAGCGGGTCCCCGCCGGTCGCCGCACCCTCAGGCCCAGTGAATCGGCTCCCGCTGAGCCTCGCGCCCTTCGCCCGCCACCGGGGCAGTGACCTTTCTCGTCCCGCCCTTGAGCTCGGGGTAGAGCTCGAAAACCTTCTCGAGGACGCCGTCAACGTCGAGCTTGTGCGCGGCACGTTGAACGCTCTGGGGGCTGTGCTCTATGAAGGCGTCGCCCACTCCGTGCGCCCTGACCCCGTTCGCCGGCAGTCCTGCCGCATGGACCGTCTCCAGCACCCCGCTTCCGAAACCTCCCGCGAGGAGGTGCTCTTCGAGCGTGAGCAGCCTCGGGGAAGCGGCGAGGAGGGTGCGGACCAGCTCGACGTCGACGGGCTTGGCGAAGCGGGCGTGCGCGACGCCGCCATCGATCCCCCGGCTCCAGAGGGCCTCGGCGACTTTCCGCGCGACCGGAACCATCGATCCGTACGCGAGGAGATTCAGGTCCTTCCCCGTCGAGATCACTTCGCCCTTCCCGATCGGGAGTTCCCGCAGCGTCTCGTCCAGCGGAATGCCGAGTCCCGTTCCCCGCGGATAGCGGATCGTGAAGGGGCGCCCCGAGTAGATGGCCGTGAAGAGGAGGTGTTGCAGCTCGTTCTCGTCCTTCGGCGCCGCGACCGCCATGTTCGGGATTCCGCGCGTGTAGGCGATGTCGTAGATCCCCTGGTGGGTCTTCCCGTCGTCCCCCACGAAGCCGGCCCGGTCGACACAGACGGTGACCGGGAGATTCTGGAGGCAGACGTCGTGAATCAGCTGGTCGTAAGAGCGCTGAAGGAAGGTGGAGTAGATCGAGACGACCGGCCTCAGGCCCGCCTTCGCCATCCCTCCCGCCATGATGATGGCGTGCTCCTCGGCAATGCCGACGTCGAAGACGCGGTCTGGAAACGCCTTCTTCACCTCGACGAGAGCCGTCCCTTCCAGCATCGCGGCGCTGATGCCGACGATCTTCGGGTCGTTCGCCATCAGCGTCATCAGCGTCTTCGCGAAAACCTGCGAGTAGGTGTACATCGTCCCGGCCCCCGACGCGGGGGACGGCGTGCCCGGCTGGTGAAATCGGGTCGGGTTGTCCTCGGCGCGCGCATAGCCTCGCCCCTTGTGCGTGAGGGCGTGAATGACCACCGGCGTCCCGTCCCGCGAGACGTCCTTCGCGCGACCGAAGGCCTCCTCGAGCTCCTTGTAATCGTGCCCGTCGATCGGCCCGACGTAGTGGAAGCCGAGCTCGTCCCAGACGAGGTTGGGGAAGAAGAGCCCCTCGACGGAGGCCTTGACCTTCTTGGCGAGGCCCCAGGCCTCCTCCCCTTTCGGCAGGCGCCGGAAGAACTTGTGGCCCGCCTCGATCAACTTCTTGTAGTTCGGGTGCAGCTCGAAGCGGTTGCGCCAGTGGGCCATCCACCCGATGTTCTCGGAGATGGACCAGCCGTTGTCGTTCAGAACGACGATCAGACGCTTCGGCTTGACGTGAACGATGTTGTTCAGCGCCTCGTAGCTCGTGCCGCAGGTCAGAGCGCCGTCGCCGACGATGACGACCGTGTACGACGGCGACGGGTCGTCCTGGGTCGCCGTCGCCATCCCCATGCCGTACGAGAGACCCGTCCCGGCGTGCCCTGCCGCGAGCGTGTCGTGGTCGCTCTCGGAAGGTTCGGCGAATCCCGACAGGCCGCCCGGCATGCGGACGGTGGGGAACCTGTCCCGCCGCCCGGTCACTAGCTTGTGCGTGTAGCACTGGTTCGACGTGTCCCAGACGAGCCGGTCCTTCGGGCTTTCGAAGGCACGATGGATCGCGAGCGTCAGCTCGACGACCCCGAGGTTCGAGGCGAGATGGCCCCCCGTCTTCGTGATCGTCTCGATGATCAGGTTCCGGCACTCCTGCGCGAGCTGTGCCAGCTCCCCGTGGCTCAATCCCTTGAGGTCCTGCGGCCCCTCGATGCGGCTCAAAATGGACATCTGGTTCTCCGGCCCCCGCCCGAGAACCGGATGATAGCCTATCGTCCACGTCGCTTCCGGCGATCGGCGGCGAAGAGCACAAGCGGCTGTTCTGCAGGTTCTTCGTCGAGACACGCGGTCCGCCGAGGTCCGGCGACATCCTGGCGCCTCGCTCCGTACGATCCGCGGCTCCTCCGGCCGACGCTGGTTCCTTCCCTCGTCAGACGCGTCCTGCCGCTCCTGCCTGGGGAACGGGAAGCTCGCCCCGGTCGAGCGCCCGCTTCACGCGCTGCGTGATGACGAAGAGCTCGGGCCGGGAGACCTTCGCGCCCGGCCCCTTCGCCTCGACCTTGTCGAGCGTCGCCACGGCAAGGGCCACAGGAAGAGCGCAGAACTCCACGATCCCCCTGGGGGCGCCCGCCTCCTGGAGGAGGCGGATGTATTCCCTGGCCACGGCGAGGTCTTTGCGGGCCAGGGCGAAGACCTCGCTCGTCGAAACGCCGGCCGGCAGGTACCGTCGCCCCTCGGCGGCGTCGTCGTCCGCGTCCTTCAGGATGTTGACGAGCTGGAGCGCCTCTCCGAACGTGGCCGCCCGCTCGCGGAGCGCCCCGGCCGACGCCTCCAGCGAAGGACGTCCCAGAAGGAAGAGCTCCGTCAGCATCTCGCCGACGATCCCGGCGACGCAGTAGCAGTAGCGCTTCAGCTCCGGGAGGCTCGAGAGCTCGAGCCCGGCGCCTCCGGTCTGCCGTACGGTTTCCGCCATCCCGTCCGCAGACCGGGTGACGTGCCTCCGGATCGGCTCGATGGCTTCGCGCGACAGCCCGAAGAACGCGTCGAGGACGAAGGGCACCTCGGCGATCAGCTGCCGGTACCCCTCGTGCTTCGCAGGGCCGGCCGCACTCCAGCCGGACGAGAGGCGGACCGCTTCGTCGCGCCGGTTCTCCGGGAGGAGCGCCGCGAAGTCCGCCAGCGCCGCGATCCGGGCCGCGGGGGACCAGTGCGAGGCGTCTTCGAACGTGTCCGCGATCCGGAAGAGGAGGTAGGCAATGGTGACCTCCCGCCGGGTCGGCTCCGGAAGGACCGGGATCGAGAGCGCGAAGGTGCGGCTCGTCTTCTCGAGGAGGCTTTCGAGGGTCGCCATGCTCAGATCTTCTCCAATAGGAGCTTCTCTAGGAAGAGGCCGACCCTCGCCGCCCCCTCGCGCACCCGCTCCCGAGCGCGGAGAAGGCTTGGGAGCGCGGCGGGATGAAGGAACAGCCTCCTCGCCACGGCGGCGCGGTCAACAGACCCCTCGGGATCGAGACATGAAGACAGAAATCCCGGGAGATCTTCTTCGAAGGTGTCCGAAACGGCCCGGAGAATCACGAACGGAATGCCGGCGCCGGCCGCGGCCCGTGCCCAGGCCGCGGATTCAGTGTCGATCACCGCCGGGGCGGAATCGGACAGGCCGAAGCGCGAGGCCAGGTTCTTCTTTTCCTTCGAAGAGCAGATCAGCTTCGCGAGCGTCACGACGGTCGCCGGTTTCGCACCGAGGGCGACCGCGCGGCCCCCGAAGGCGGGGTCGGAGGCGAACGGCTCGCCCTGCTCGTTGACAATCCGCTCGCCGACGACGATGTCGCCTGCGCGAAGGGAAGGGACGAGCGCTCCGGCGGCGCCGGCTCCGACGAGGAAAGAGACCGGAAATTCTCT
>JBLMYG010000049.1:0-27306 GCA_050258155.1 Acidithiobacillales bacterium | reverse complement strand
TGGCCATCCTCGAGTTCGTCGACTTCGACTTCGCGCAGCGTCAGGCCGAGAAGAAGGTCGCCGCGAAGGCCGCTGCGGAGAAGAAGGAGACGCTTCTCGAGAAGGCGAAGAAGCTCGTCGCGGGGAAGGGGACGGAGGAAAAGGCCGAGACCCCGGCAAAGGCCGCGAAGGAGGAGGCTCCGGCCGAAGAGGGCGAGGAGGCGGCGGAGAAGAAGCCCAAGGCGCCAGAAAAGCCTCGCGGCGTCAAGGGGCCGCGCGCCCCGAAAGGCGCCGGCAGGAAAGGGGGCGGCATGCACGGGGGCACCCCTCGAAAGGTCGGCAGCTAGGAGAGCGCTCCGACATCGAAGCCACGGGCGCCGCGATCACGGCACCTTCATGGCCGCCGGCGCGGCGTCAACGGGCCATCCTGACGTCCAGGAGACGACGATCCAGATGAAGAAGAGCCGGTCGAAGAGAGCCGGGTCTCCATCCGAGCTCATAGACGCGAGAATCGAGGATCTCGGCGACTGGCGCGGCGAGATGCTGTCCCGGCTCCGCGCTCTGATCAAGGAGGCAGACCCCGAAGTGGCCGAGGAGTGGAAGTGGAGAGGGACTCCCGTCTGGTCGCACGACGGGCTGATCTGCACCGGCGAGACGTACAAGAATGTCGTGAAGATGACCTTCGCCAAGGGAGCCTCCCTGAAGGACCCTTCAGGCCTCTTCAATTCCAGTCTCGAAGGGAACGTCCGGCGCGCCATCGACTTCCACGAAGGCGAGAAGCTGGACGAGGAGGCTCTGAAGGCTCTCATTCGGGCCGCCGTGGCCTCGAACAAGTCTTCGGCCCGCGGCTAGTCCGCAAGGTCGACCCGGCCCCTCGCACCGAGATCAGCTCTTCAGAGATCAGCCGCGGCCCCGTTCATCGAGATGAAGCTCGCGAGACGGGCCGCGATGGAAGAATGCGGCTAGAATGCCGCCCATGGAGGTCCTGAGAACCGTTCTCGCCAGCCCGTTGATCTCTCGCGAGGAGAAGCTCGGCCTCGCGCTCTCGGCGATCGCCCGAACCGTGGCCGAGAGTCTGGAGCTGCCGGAGATCTTTGCGCGCGTCGCCGAGGCGGCCCGGCCCGTGGTGCCGTTCGAGACCATGGGGGTCAGCGTCGTGCACGATCCGACGACGCCCTTCGAGAACCTGGAGGACGTGATCTTCTCGGCCTTCGCCGTCGTCGGGAAGGCCACCCCCGAGGAGATCGGCGAGTACCGCCGGTCCGACGTCTCGCCCGGCCTGCGGCTCAAGGAGGTCGGGAAGGTCTCGCGCTACGCCGACGTGTCGTCGCATCTGGACCCGTCGTTCCTTCTCGACCGCCGGATCCTGAGCCTCGAGTGCCGCTCGCTGATGGCCTGTCTGCTTCCGGCAGCCCGGCCGCTCGGGAGCATCTGGTTTGCCTCCTCTCAGGCGGGCGTCTTCGGTTCCGAAGACGAAGCCGCGGTGCTCGCGATCGCCGATCTGGTCGCCGTGGCGCTCCAGCACGATCGGCTGTTCCGGGCCGAGCGGGAGCGGCGCCGCAGAAGCGAGGCGCTCGAAGCTCTTGTCCCCGCCCTCTCGAAAGCGCTCGACATCCGCAAGGTCTTCGATCAGCTCTCCGTCGCCGTGGGCGGGATCCTGCCGCACGACCGGATGGCACTGGGACTCTTCTCGGAGGATCGGAAGTCGATTCGCATCCACGCCTACACGGGAGAGCGGGTCCCGAACCTGCCCGAGACGATTTGCATCGATGGCGATCCCCACGCTGACGCCGATTGGAGCTTCTTTCTCGTTCGGGACCTGCGGCAGGAGCCGCAGTGCTGCGGTGGAAAGTTCGACGACATGAAGGAGCGCGGGATGCGATCTCTCCTGCGGGTGCCCGTTCGGCTGGAGGGAGAGATCGTCGGGGGCCTGAACTTTCTGTCGCAGACGGTCGGCCAGTATCGGGAGGAGGACGCCGACATCGCCCGTCGGATCGCGGACCAGGTCGCGCTCGTCCTCTCGCATGAAAAGCTCGCGGAGGAGGCCCGCGTCGCGATCGTCGCCCGCGAGCATGCGGCGCGGCTCGAGGGGCGCGTGGCAGCCCTGATGGAGCAGCTCGCCTCCTACGTCGGCGGCCCGTGGAAGGTCATCGGGAATTCGAAGGGATGGCGCGACGTTCTCGACCTCGTCTCCAAGGTGGCGCCGACGGAGACGACGGTTCTTCTGACCGGGGAATCGGGCACCGGGAAGGAAGTCGTGGCACGGGCGATTCACGCGGCCTCTCCGCGGGCCGAGAGGCCGTTCCTCGCCATCAACTGCGCGGCGCTGCCCGAGCAGCTCCTGGAGTCGGAACTCTTCGGCTACGAGCGGGGCGCCTTCACCGGGGCGCAGCAGGGCCGTGCCGGGAAGATCGAGCAGGCCGCCGAGGGCGTCCTCTTTCTCGACGAGGTCGCCGAGATGTCCTCCGCCGTCCAGGCGAAGTTCCTGCGCGTGCTTCAGGAGCGGGAATTCCAGCGGCTCGGCGGGACACACGTCCTGAAGGCCGACGTCCGCATCATCGCGGCCACGAACCGCGACCTCTCTCAGGCGCTCGCCCGGGGTCAATTCCGAGAGGATCTGTACTACCGGCTCGGCGTCTTCGAGATCGCGCTGCCGCCGCTGCGCGAGAGGCGGGAAGACATCCTTCCGCTCGCGGAGTCGTTCCTCGAGGAGATCCGCGCGACGCTCAACAAGCCGTGTGCAGGGATCTCGAAGCAGGCGCGCGACCTTCTGCTGTCCTATTCCTGGCCGGGAAACGTGAGGGAGCTGCGGAGCGCGATCGAGCGGGCGATCATCCTCTGCGACGGTGGCCTCATCACCGCCGAGCACCTGCCGACGCCCCGAGTGGGGAAGGAGGACGGTGCGGGGGCGGCACTCTCCCCGGGCCAGAGCCTGGGACACGTCGAGAAGAACCTCGTCGAGAACGCGCTGAGAGAGGCGCGGAACAACAAGACCGTCGCCGCCAGGCTCCTCGGGATCACGCGGTCCCAGCTCTACTCCCGCCTCGGGAAGTACGGCCTCCGCTGATCTCGCCGTCGATTTTCGGGCACTTCGGCGAAATCTGAACGTCCGGCCCCGGACGCCTGCGTCCCGTTCGAGGGCGGAGACGTCCCGGTAAGTCGCTCGTCGCCAGCACCTTCCCCCGCTCGTGTCGAGACTGAATCTCAATGGCACGGCGCGTGTAAGGCGTGGTGCCGGAGGACGCGACGATCCGATGTCCCAGAGAAACGTGGAAACCCTTCTGGGGAGAATCCTGACCGACGAGGAGTTCCGGCGGTCGTTCTTCCCCGTCCGGTCGAAGAGCTTCGAGCTTGCGGCGGCCCAGGGCCTGGAGCTGACGCTGGTCGAGCGAACCGCCCTGTCCCGTCTCGAGCTGCGGGGCCTGGAGGTCGTCGCGCGGACGCTGGACCCGCGCATCGTCCGCTGCTGCTCCGCAGCCGAGAGCTCCGTCGGCGCCAAAGGCCCGGCGACCGACATCTGAACTGGAGGATCTGTCCCGTGAAGAAAAGGATGATCCTGATGTTGATTTCGATGGCCATCTTCATCGCGGCCGTCGGCGCCGTGAAGGTCGGGCAGGTCCGGGCGGCCATTGCACAGCACGCCTCCTTCCGTCCGCCTCCAGAGGCCGTGACGACGATCGTCGTCCGGCAGGAACGGTGGCCGGCGAACCTGCGCGCCATCGGAACGGTGTCCGCCGTGCGTGGCGTCACGGTCAGCGCGGACCTGCCCGGAATCGTGGACCAGATCAACTTCGATTCCGGGAAGGCGGTCCGGGAAGGCGCGGTCCTCGCGCGGCTGGACACGCGCCAGGAGCGGGCGCAACTGGCCGCCGCGGAGGCGCAGGCGAAGCTCGCCCGCCTCAATTTCGACCGTGCCAGCGGACTCCTCGAGAAGGGGATCCTTGCCCAGGCGGACTACGACCGGGCCGCGGCGGAGAGCGCGCAGGGCGAGGCGCGGGTCGGTGAGATCCGGGCCACGATCGAGCGGAAGACGATCCGGGCACCCTTTTCCGGGATCCTGGGGATTCGCCAGATCAACGTCGGCCAGTACCTGGCCGGTGGAGCGCCGGTCGTGCCTCTCCAGTCCCTCGATCCGATCTACGTGGACTTCTCCTTGCCGCAGCAGGACCTCGGCCGCGTGAGAGTGGGAGGCGACGTTCGCGTCACGGTCGAAGGCTCCGGGGACGCGGCGCAGGCCGAGTTCACGGGCCGGATCACCGCCGTCGACTCGGTCGTGAACGAGGCGACCCGCAACGTTCAGGTCCAGGCCACGCTCGCCAACCCGAAGGGGAGGCTCAAGCCCGGCATGTTCGTCCAGACGCAGGTCCTGCTTCCCTCGAGCGAGGCGGTCATCGCGCTTCCCGCCTCCGCGATCAACTACGCGCCGTACGGCGATTCCGTTTTCGTCGTGGCGGAGATGAAGGGACCCGATGGCACGACCTACCGCGGCGTCCATCAGCAGATCGTCAAGCTCGGCAGCGCCCGCGGGGATCAGATCGCGGTCACCTTCGGCCTCGAATCGGGGCAGGAGGTCGTGACCTCAGGCGTCTTCAAGCTCCGCAACGGCGCTCCGGTCCAGGTCAACAACAAGGTCCAGCCGACCAACAACCCGGCTCCCAAGCCCGAGGACAGCTGATGAAGCTCACCGATCTCTTCGTCAGGCGACCCGTGCTGGCGATGGTGGTCAGCCTGGTCATCCTGATCGCCGGACTGCAGGCGATCCGGTCCCTGTCGGTGCGGCAGTTCCCGCGCAGCGACATCGCGGTGGTGAAGGTGACGACCACGTACGTCGGGGCGAACGCCGACCTCGTGCGCGGCTTCATCACGACGCCGCTCGAGCGCGTGATCGCCAGCGCGGACGGCATCGATTACATGGAGTCCTCGAGCGTGCAGGGCTCCAGCACGATCACCGTCCACCTGAAGCTGAACTACGACACCAACGCGGCATTGACGCAGGTGCAGGCCAAGGTGGCGCAGGTGCGGAACGATCTCCCCCCGGAAGCCGAGGCGCCGGTCATCGAGCTCGAGACCGCCGACACCCAGTTCGCCGCGATGTATCTGGGGTTCTCCTCCAAAGACCTCGACCAGAACGAGATCACCGACTACCTGACGCGCGTCGTCCAGCCAAAGCTCTCGGCGATCAGCGGCGTGCAGCGCGCCGACATTCTCGGCAGCCGCACGTTTGCCATGCGCATCTGGCTGAAGCCGGACAGGATGGCGGCCCTGGGGATCTCGCCGTCCCAGGTTCGCAGCGCGCTGGCGAACAACAACTACCTCGCGGCCCTGGGCCGGACCAAGGGTTCCATGGTATCGGTCAACCTCGTCGCCAACACGAACCTGCAGACGGCCGACGAGTTCAAGAAGCTCGTCGTCAAGGAAGACAAGGGCGTCGTCGTCCGGCTCGGCGAGGTGGCCGACGTCGTGCTCGGCGCCGAGAACTACGAGTCCGACGTGAGGTTCAACGGGCAGGGCGCGACGTTCATGGGGGTCTGGGTGCTGCCGACCGCCAACTCCCTCGACGTGATCCACAGGGTACGTCAGGCCATCCCCGACATCCAGTCGCAGCTCCCCGCGGGGATGAAGGTCGGCATTCCCTACGACTCGACGGCGTACATCCAGGACGCCATCGACGAAGTCTTGAAGACGCTCACGGAAACGCTCCTGATCGTCATCCTCGTCATCTTCCTCTTCCTCGGCTCGTTCCGCTCGGTCCTCATCCCCGTGGTCGCGATTCCGGTCTCTCTCGTGGGCGCGGTCTTTCTGATGCTGGTGGCCGGCTTCACGATCAACCTGCTGACGCTCCTCGCCATCGTCCTGTCGGTCGGTCTCGTCGTGGACGACGCCATCGTCATGGTCGAGAACGTGGAACGGCACCTGCAGCTGGGCGACCGCCCCTTCGACGCGGCGATCCGCGCGGCGCGGGAGCTGGTCGGGCCCATCATCGCCATGACGATCACGCTGGCGGCCGTCTACGCGCCCATCGGAATCCAGGGTGGTCTGACCGGAGCCCTCTTCCGGGAGTTCGCGTTCACTCTGGCTGGCGCCGTGATCGTGTCCGGCGTCGTGGCCCTCACGCTCTCGCCGATGATGGGCAGCAAGCTGCTGCGGGAAGGCGCCTCCGAGCGGGGCTTCGCCGGAATGATCAATCGGCACTTCGACTGGGTCCGTCGCACCTATACGCGCCTGCTGACGGGGACACTGCACTACAGGCCGGTCGTCTTCGCCTTGTGGGCCAGCGTGGCGGCGCTGATCGTCCCCTTCTACCTCTTCTCGCAGAAGGAGCTCGCTCCGAAGGAAGACCAGAGCGTCGTGTTCGGCATCATCCAGGCGGCGCCGAACGCGACGATCGACCAGACGAAGCTCTTCGCGGCGCAGGTCCACGACGTCTACCGTTCGTTCCCCGAGGCCGAGAGCATCTTCCAGATCACGTCTCCGACGGGGGGCTTCGGCGGCATGGTCACCAAGCCGTGGAGCCAGCGGAAGAAGAAGACCGAGGAGCTCCTGGTGGAGGCAGCGGGCAAACTTTCGAAGATCCCCGGAGTGCGGGTGATCTCGCTGACCCCTCCGGCGCTGCCGGGCGGCGGAGACTTTCCGGTGGATTTCGTCATCTCGTCGACCGTCGAGCCGGAGCGGCTCATCGGGTTCGCCAACCAGCTCGTGGCGAAGGCGTTTGGAAGCGGGCTCTTCATGTTCGCAGACGCCGACCTGAAGTTCGACCAGCCGCAGGCCGAGGTCGTCTTCGACCGGGACAAGCTCCGGTCCCAGGGCGTCGACCTGAGTCAGGCCGGCCAGGACCTTTCGACGATGCTCGGCGGAGACTACGTCAATCGTTTCAGCATCCAGGGGCGCAGCTACAAGGTCATCCCCCAGATCAAGCGCGCAGAGCGCCTGACGCCCGACCAGCTCGAGCAGATCTACGTGACCGGCGCCGGAGGCAAGCTGGTCCCGCTGTCGACCTTCGCCACGCTGCAGACAACGACCGAGCCGCGCGAACTGAAGCGGTTCCAGCAGCTCAACGCCGTCCGCATTCAGGGGGTCGTCCCGCCGGGTGTTTCGCTGGACAGGGCCCTGCGGTTTCTCGAAGACCAGGCCCATCAGATCCTGCCCAGGGGCTTCACCCTCGATTACGCGGGCGAGTCGCGCCAGCTGCGGACGGAGGGGAGCAAGTTCCTCGGAACGTTCCTTCTCTCCGCGATCCTGATCTATCTCGTGCTCGCCGCCCAGTTCGAGAGCTTCCGGGATCCCTTCATCATTCTGGCGGGCTCCGTTCCGCTCGCCCTCTCGGGCGCGCTGCTCTTCTCGTTCCTCGGACTGACGACGCTCAACATCTACAGCCAGGTCGGACTGATCACGCTGGTCGGGCTCGTGGCGAAGAACGGGATCCTCATCGTCGAGTTTGCCAACAAGCTCCAGGAGCAGGGGACCGACAAGCTTCACGCGGTCATCGAGGCCGCGGGCACGCGGCTGCGTCCGATCCTCATGACGACCGCCGCGACCGTCATGGGCCACCTCCCGCTCGTGTTCGCGCGGGGGCCGGGGGCCGGAGCGCGCAACTCCATCGGCATCATGCTGGTCAGCGGAATGATCATCGGCAGCGCGTTCACGCTTTTCGTCGTGCCGTCGATCTACGTCCTGGTCGCGAAGACTCACACCGCGGCCGCGACGGAACGGGAGGAAGAGGCGGGCGCCCGGCTTCCCGAGCCCGTCGTGACCTGAAGAAGAAAGGAGTCAACATGGAACCGAGAATCGACTACGCCAAGATCGAGCCCGGGGCGATGCACGCGATGCTGGGCCTGGGAACGTACCTGAGCCGGAGCGGCCTCGAGCCGGCGCTGCGCGACCTCGTCTCTCTGCGGGCGTCCCAGATGAACGGCTGCGCCTACTGCATCGACATGCACTGGAAGGACCTTCGCGCAGAGGGCGAGACCGAGCAGCGGCTGTACGGCCTCGACGCCTGGGCCGACTCCTCCTACTACACGGAACGGGAGCGCGCCGCGCTGACGTGGACGGAAGCGGTCACGCGCGTGACGGAGGGGCACGTGCCCGACGCGGTGTTCGAGGAAGCCCGTCGTTCCTTCACGGAGAAGGAGCTGGTCGACCTGACCCTGTGCATCGTGGCGATCAATGGCTGGAATCGGCTGAACATCGCGTTTCGGTCCCCGGCTGGAACCTACCAGCCGGGCCAGTGGGGCGAGCCGCGGCCGGCGAGCCGGGCGCCGCGGGGGGAAGCCTCGCACTAGACGGCGGCTCGTGGGCTTTCGGGTGATACGTCAGGAGCTCCCTTTTCGGAGGTGTTCTCATGAAGATCTTCGTGGCCGGCCATGATGCCGTTCCTGCCCGACCGGGTCCTGGATGTCCTCCGCTTGAGGGCCTTTTCGCTTCCATCGCGCTTCGGAGTACTCCGCGAGCGCTCCGAAGGCTCATGGCGAGAAGGAGGTACGGCGAAATGAGTTCGCTGGCTCAGAAGCACTCAACGCCCGCTGGAGAAGAAGCGGCCTCGACTCAGGATGCCGCTCCCGTGAGAGCGCGTTCGGGCCGACTGAAAGATTTCTTCGACCGAAAGGTCTTCAACAGTGCCACTCTCTTCGGCGTCGTTCCCGTGGGGACCGCATTCGGCCACTGGATCAGCAAGATCATCTCCTTGCCGCAGCTCGCTCGGCTTTCCGTCGGGGCGGTTCCCTGGACGCCACTACGAAAGACCGTCTCGAACAGCACCGTGGTGCTCGTCTCGACCGGGGGCGTTCACGTGCGCACCGATCGCCCCTTCGATCTGAATGGCGATCCGACCTTCCGGGTCATCCCGAAGGGCGCACGGCAGGCCGACCTCGCCATCTCGCACCAGGCCTACGACCGAACCGACGCGCTTCGGGACATCAACCTGGTTTTTCCGATCGAGCGTCTGCGCGAGCTCGAGGCCGAGGGGGTCATCGGGCGTCTCGCCGACGAGCACTACGGTTTCGGCTTGATGGGGAGTGCCCGGCGGCTCCTGCCCGCTTTCAAGGACGTCGCGCGGCGCATCAGCGGGTCGGGCGTCGATCTGGCTCTTCTGGTTCCCGCCTGACCCATCTGCACGCGGTCCGTGGGACTGCTCGCCAGGGAAATCGAGGCAAGGGGCGTGACGACGGTCGGTCTGGCTCTCGTGAAGGAGGTCGCGATCGCGGCTCAGGCGCCGCGCTTCCTCTACGTGCACTGGCCCTTCGGCCACGCCCTCGGCGAACCGGGAAATGTCGCCCAGCAGAGGACCGTCCTCCACGACATGCTCTCGATGGCGACGAGCGCGCCGGGCCCGGGGCTCGTGATCGAACTCCCTTACCGCTGGCGCCGCGAAACGTATGGACCGGTGGTTGACTGGACGACGCCAAGCCAGGTCGTCGTTTCGGCATTGTCGTCCGACCTGGATTCGAGAGAGTCGACGACCGAGTCCTTGAGGAGAAGCGCAAGAGAATAGTCGACTCTCT
The DNA here is from genome assembly GCA_050258155.1 of Acidithiobacillales bacterium. Taxonomy (GTDB): domain Bacteria; phylum Acidobacteriota; class Thermoanaerobaculia; order UBA5066; family UBA5066; genus DAOMFB01. The sequence goes on along the minus strand of JBLMYG010000049.1, from coordinate 17,830 downwards.
CCTTGCCCGACTCGTTTCCTCCCCGGTCCCATGAGGGCCGACCTGGTCCGAATGGTGCCGCGGTGGATACGAGATCCGGGTGCGGTCGTCACCTCGACGCGCGTCTTTGAGGTCCTGGGGGCCACCGGCCTCCTGCTCCGGATGAGACGCGAGGCTGCCGCGATCGCCCTGATCCTCTTCTTCATCGCGGTCTTCCCGGCCAACGTCCGCGCGGATCGTGAGCGCGTCACACTCCGCGTCGCGCCGGCCACTCCACTCCGGACCGGCGTCGCACCGGCGGAAACGGGTCGCAGTCGGCCGGCGAGCCGTGACGGCGGCTCGGCGCCCGCCCTACAATCGCTCGTGCCCTTCGGAAGAGCATCGAGGCGGGCGGAGAGGCTCGTGCCGGCGCTCGTATTCGCCGTCGTGCTCGCCGTCCGGGCGGCCTCTTGGGCGGAGCTGGAGCGTTCGCCGCTCTCCGGCTGGCACCTCTGGATGGAGACGGACGAGTGGGGGTACGTCGACTGGTCGGCGCGGCTCGCGTCCGGAAACTGGCTCGACATCCCGGCGTGGCGGTCGTATTTCTCGTGGCAGGTGCCGTACGGCCCGCCGGAGGCGTGGGAGAAGTGGTACCAGAAGAACGCGTTTTTCGCTGGGCCGCTCTATCCGTACACGCTGGCTCTCGTCCGGGTCTGCGGCCTCCCGCTTCTGCCGACCGTCCGGCTCCTGCAGCTCCTTCTCGCGTGTTCGGCCGCTGCCGCGCTGGCGACGGCGGCACAGGCCGTTGCCGCGAGATCCTTCTCGGAAGGAAAGAGAGAGACCGGCGGCGCGGCGAAGGGTGGCGGTTCGCCTCTCGCTCCCGCGCTCGCCGGCGTCGTCGCGGGAGTTCTCTACGGCACGTATGGTCCTCTCGTCTTCCAGGACGGCTTCGCGTATCGCGACGGGCCGGTGACGCACGTGTCGGCTCTTCTTCTCGCGCTCCCCCTGATCGTTAGGGCCGGCACGACAGAGGCCCGGGGGAATTCTTCGAGGGGAGGTACGGGGGCATTCATTCTCGGACTCTTCGGCGGCCTCGCCGCGCTTCTGAAGCAGACGCTCCTTCCCCTCGCCGTCCTGTCTCTCTATTCCTATTCGAGGAAATCTCCGGTCTGCGCGTCACACCGCAGAGCCCTTGCCGCTTCGCTCGTCGGCCTGGGAATTCCCCTTCTCGTTCTCGCCGCCCGGAACGTGGCTGCTGGTGTCCCGCCCCTGACGTTCGACACGAGACAGGCGATCGGGCTCGCCTGGGGAAACGGACGGGGAGCGAACGCGACGACCGCACCGCCGCCGACGATGAAGGCGATCCTCGACGAGGCGGGCGGCTCGACGTGGAAGACGGCGTGTCTGGTTCTCAAGGGCTATGCCGACGCACCGCTCGCCTTGCCGGCGCTCTGGGCCAAGAAGCTCGTGACATTTTTCCTCGGCTACGAAGTTCCGGACAATTCGAACTGGTACTTCTTCCGGGACCGGCTCGGGGTGCTTCCTCTTCTCCCCGTCTTTCCGTGCCTCGTCGGTGCGGGGATCGTGGGCCTTTGCGCCGCGCTGGCGCGCGGCGTTCTTCGAAAGGATGAGGGCTGGCTTGCGGCCATTGCGATCGCGACACCACTTGCCGCATGCCTTCTTGTTCAGACGACCGCGCGGTATCGCGTCGGCGTCGTGCCGCCGCTTGCTCTTGGCGCCGGGCTCTTCGTCTTTTTCGTCTTCGAAGAATGGCGCGCGCGGAAGCGCGCGCGGGTTCTCCTTCTCTCCGGTTCTGCCATGGTCGTCAGTCTCCTCTCGGCTTTTCTTCCCTCGCCGATCCCGACCCCTCGCCACCGCTGGGCCGACGCGATCGTCGCGGCGACGCTGGCCGAGGCGCGTGACGGGCCCGAGGCCGGCGCCACGGAGATCCGACGCTACCTGAAGGAAGGAATAGACGATCCGGGGCGAGCGGCGGGGGAGCGCGCCGCGCAGGCCTGGCTTTCGGGGGACCGCTCCTTCACGCGCGTCGCGCCCGAGGGCGTCGCGCCACCGAACCGCAGGTTCCTGTTTAAGGGATTCTGATATGCGGCAGCTGCTGTGCAGCCGCCGAGAGCAGAAGAAATTCTGCTACCGGTTCCCGCCCCGGAAGCCTCCTTCACCTCCGCGCCCGCCACCTGGCCCGCCGCCCGGACGCGGGCCGCGGAATCCGCCGCCGTGGCCGTGGCGCGGCCCCCGATCCCTGTCGCGGTCGAAGCGTCGCGGCGGGCGGTCGTCGTTCTCCCCCGGGCCGCCGGCCGGCACCGCCTGAAGGCCGAGCCGTTCGACGTCGGCGGCGCTCTCCTCCGGAGTCAGGGCCTGCTTCCTCGAGAGCTTGACCTTCCCGTTCACCGGGTCGATGGCGATGATCTTCACCTTGACCTTGTCGCCCATCTTGACGACGTCGGTCGTCTCGCGGACACGCCCCGGAGCGAGCTCTGAGATGTGGACGAGGCCGTCGAGCCCCGGAAGGATCTCCACGAAGCAGCCGTACGGCTCGATCCGCTTCACGGTGCCGAGGTACTCCGTCCCCAGCTCCGGAACGGTCGTGAGGGCCCGGATGGCGTCGAGACACTTCTCGGCGCTCGGCAGGTCCGTCGACGCGACTGTCACCGTGCCGTCGTCCTGCACGTCGATCTTGCAGTTGAACTCCTTCTGGAGGGCCCGGATCGTCTTGCCGCCGGAACCGATGACGTCGCGGATCTTCTCCTCCGGCACCGTGATCGTCAGGAGGCGCGGCGCGTAGGCGGAGAGCTCGGGCCGAGACGCCTTCAGGACAGCGTCCATCCGGTCGAGAATGAAGATGCGCCCTCGGCGGGCCTGCTCGAGCGCCTGCGCGAGGATCTCCCGCGTGATCCCCGAGATCTTGATGTCCATCTGAAGGGCGGTGATCCCGCGGTGCGTGCCGGCGACCTTGAAGTCCATGTCGCCGTAATGGTCTTCCTGCCCGGCGATGTCGGTCAGGACGGCGAACTCGTCGCCGTCCTTCACGAGGCCCATTGCGACCCCGGCGACCTGTGCCGAGACCGGGACCCCTGCGTCCATCAGCGCCAGCGAGGCGCCGCAGACCGTCGCCATGGAGGACGAACCGTTCGATTCGAGGATGTCGGAGACGACGCGGATCGTGTACGGGAACTCCTTCTCGTCCGGGAGGACCGCCTGGAGGGCGCGCCAGGCGAGGCGGCCATGCCCGATCTCGCGGCGGCCGGGAGACCCGAAGCGCTTCACCTCGCCGACGGAGAAGGGCGGGAAGTTGTAGTGGAGCATGAAGTGCCGCTCGTAGTCCCCCTCGATCAGGTCCTCGATGAGCTGGGTGTCCTCGGAGGTCCCGAGGGTCACCGTCACGAGGGCCTGCGTCTCGCCGCGGGTAAAGAGGGCGGAGCCGTGCGTCCGCGGGAGGATTCCCGCCTCGATGCTGATCGGCCGGATCTCGTCGAAGGCGCGGCCGTCCAGCCGGCGGCGGTCTCTCAGGATGGTTTCGCGGGTCAGCGTCTCCACGAGCTCGGAGACGGCGCGCCGCGTCGCCTCGCGCTTGTCGGTCTCGGCCTCCGGGATCAGATCGACGGCATACGTCTTGACCTCCCGGATCTTGGCATACGATTCGATCTTCCCGGGGTGGGTCAGGGCCTCCAGCATGGGGCCCTCCCACTTCGCATGGACCTCCGCGACGACGCCTTCGGGAAGAGGCTCGCGGGGGGAAAACGGCGCCTTGATGACGCTCCGGCGGCGGGCGAGCTCCTCGATCCCGGCGACGATCTTCCGGACGGCGTCGTGCCCGGCGAGGATGGCCTCGAGCATGACCTGCTCCGAGACCTCCCGGGCGCCCGCCTCGACCATGACGACCGCGTCGCGGGAGCCGACGACGACCAGGTCCAGGTCGGATGTCTCGCGCTCCTTCGCGGTCGGATTGAAGACGAACGCCCCTCCGACGCGCCCGACGCGGACGGCTCCGAGAACGTGGTGAAAGGGGATCGGGTTCAGGGCGAGAGCAGCGGCCGCGCCGTTGATCGCCAGGACGTCGGGGTTGTTCTCGCCGTCGGCAGAGAGGACGAGGCCGACGATCTGCGTCTCGTGGTTGAAGCCTTCCGGGAAGAGCGGCCGGACGGGCCGGTCGATCATCCGCGCGGTGAGGATCTCCTTCTCGGTCGGGCGCCCCTCCCGCTTGAAGAAGCCGCCCGGGATCCGCCCCGCCGCGTACTGGTACTCCTTGTACTCCACGGTGAGCGGAAGGAAGTCGACGTCCTTCGGCTCCTTCGTGTAGCAGGCGGTGACGAGGACCCAGGAATCGCCCGCCCGGACGACGGCGGCGCCGTCGGCCTGCTTCGCGAGATTGCCGGTCTCGATCGTGAGACCACGTCCCCCGAGGTCGATTGTCACGGAGTCTTTCATGTCGGTTCCTTTCGTACGAGGCCCTGCGGACGAGCCCGGCGCGGACCGTCATCCCCGCAGGGACGGGGGATCGGACGCGCCGCAGTACGGGGCTGGCGGCAGGCTACTTGCGCAGCCCGAGAGTCCCGATCAGTGCCTGGTAGCGCTCCACGTCGCGCCTCTTCAGGTAGTCGAGGAGACGGCGCCGTCGCCCGACCATCTGCAGCAGCCCCCGGCGCGAGTGGTGGTCCTTCGCGTGCACCTTGAAGTGCTCGGTCAGCTCGCTGATCCGCTTGGAGAGGAGTGCGACCTGAACCTCGGGGGATCCGGTGTCGGCGTCGTGCCGTCTGTACGACCTGATCGTTTCCGCCTTGTTCGTCCTGGGAGGGGCCAATGTCCTAAATCCCTTCTCTACATTCCTTCAAAGGCGAAACTCTAACCTGCCGTGTCAGAAAGGTCAAACCTTCTGAGCGCTAGGGACTTGGGGCCGAGGCCTCAATCCGAAAGAACGATCTTCGGCCGCGCCAGCGCCACGGCGCCCCGGCCCAGCGGCTCGAGCTCCGCGAGGGCCAGAAGCTCTCCCCCGGTCTCCAGCCTGACCCACTCCGCTCCCGACGTCCCGGCAGGAACGCGAACAGGGACGGCATTGCCGTGGCGGACCTTCGCGGCCTCGGCGCTCGCCAGGGGGATCGACGGGTACGGGATCGGGATCTCGCCGAGGGGGATCCAGTGGGGGCGGCAGAGCCGCTCCCCGGCCGGCAGGGCGTCGAGAGCCGGGATCGAGGCGGCGCTCTCGACTCGGAACGGCCCGACGGCGGTCCTCCGGAGGGCGTGGAGATGCGCGCCGGTCCCGAGGTCCCTCCCGATGTCGTGGACGAGCGATCGGACGTAGGTCCCGGAGGAGCAGGAGACGCGGAACGTGGCACGATCGGCGTGGACCTCGAGGACCTCGAGGAGCGACACCCTGACCGCTTTCGGAGCGATCGGAACGGCCACGCCCTGGCGGGCGAGGTCGTAGAACTTCCGTCCCGCGACCTTCTTCGCCGAGAAGGGGGGCGGCGTCTGCATCAGGTCCCCCGTGAATCGCACCACCACCTCGCGGAGACGCGCCAGGTCGGGCTCCGGCGCGGGGTGCGGTGCGCCGACCGGAGTGCCGTCGCGGTCGTAGGTGTCCGTTTCCACGCCGAAGCGCATCTCTCCTTCGTACGACTTGTCGAAGCCGGTGAGGAAGGACTGAAGGCGAACAGCGCGTCCGACGCAGAGGACGAGTAGCCCCGTTGCGGCGGGGTCGAGCGTCCCCGTGTGACCGATCCGCCGCAGGTCGAGGAGGCGGCGGGCTTCGTCCACGACGTCGTGCGAGGTGAGCTTCTCCGGCTTGTCGACGAGGAGAAGGCCGGACGGCGCGTCCGGGCCTGAACGGATCACGGCGCCGCCTCGGCATCCGCCACGGCGGCGGCGAGATCGGCCACGAGCCGCGGCCGGACCGAGGCGATCGTACCGGCCACGCGGCACCCGGCGGCGTTCCGGTGGCCTCCACCTCCCTGCCGGGCAGCGACGACGCGGACGTCGATCCGCCCTTTGGACCGGAGGGAGCAGCGAACCTCGCCCTCCTCGCCCTCGCGAATGAGCGCGGCGGCCAGGACTCCCTCGATGCCGCGGGCGCGGCCCACGAGGCCCTCGGTCTCCTCCTCGCGCGCCCCGCTCTCGGCGAAGAACCGCTTCGGCAGCTCGACCGTGGCCACACGTCCGTTCGCATGCAAGCGGAGCGTCGACAGGACCAGCGTCTCGAGCCGGAGCGCCGCGAGCGGCTGCGCCTCCCAGAGGAACTCGTTCACGGCGCCGGGGGAGGCGCCCGCCGTGACCAGACGTGCGCCGAGCCCGAGAGCCTTCGGCGTCGTGCTCGCGTACCGGAAGGAGCCGGTGTCGGAGACGAGCGAGACCCAGAGGTTCGTGGCGATCGAGGGCGTGATGGGCCAGCCGAGGAGGTCGAGAAGGTCGGCGACGATCTCGCCGACGGCCGCCGCCAGCGGGTCGACGAGGTTCAGCGCGCCCCAGAGCGCGTTGCCGGGGTGATGGTCCACGTTGACGACGCGTCCCTCCAGCTGGTTGGCCCAGCCGGTCCGGTCGGCCGAAGGGCATTCCATCGCGAAAAGGGCGTCCCAGCCCGACGGCCAGTCGGGGGGAAGCGCGCCCGCAACGGCGACCCCTTCGATACCGGGGAGGCCCGAGTAGGCGCTGGACCAGCCGTCGCGCATGACGATACGGGCCTCTTTGCCGCGCGACTCCAGGGCGAAGGCGAGCCCCAGGGCGGAGCCGAGGGCGTCTCCGTCCGGATTCCGATGGGACGTGACGAGGAAGCGCCGGCCTCCGGTGAGAAGGTCCGTGACGGCAGCGTAGGCGGCGTCGAGCGATCCGCTCACGGCTCCTCCTCCCCTCCCCGCCCCTCCGGAGGAAGCTTCCGAAGCAGCTCGTCGATCCGGGCACCGCGCTCGATCGTGTGGTCCTCCACGAAGTGGAGCTCCGGGGCGTAGCGGAGGGCGCAGTTCCGCCCGACCAGCGTCCGGAGAAGGCCCCGCGCGTGGTTGAGGGCGCCGACGGTTGTCCGGAAGCTCTCGGCGGTCCCGAAAACCGAGACGAAGACCTTCGCCGTGCGGAGATCCGCCGCCATTTCCACGTCGGTGATCGTCGCGAACCCGATGTTCGGGTCGCGAAGCTCTTCCCTGAGGAGGCGCGCCAGCTCCGCCCGGACGACGTCCCCGACCTGCCGCGGCCGCCGTCCGGCGCCCCGGCCCTCTCTAGCAGTCATCATCGTCTCCGCTGCCGAAGCCATTGCCGGGCGCCGCCACGTCACCGTAGGAAAGAAACTCCTGTCGGGCCGAGGCCATCTCCGCCCCCGACTCCTCGGCATAGCCCTCGACGAACCCCGCGACCTTCGCGAGGAGCGGCTCGAGCGCGGCCCGATCGGGTCCGACGGCAGCAATGCCGACCACGGCGCGCTGCAGGAGGTCCTGGTGCGCCACCTCGGCCGCGGAGATCTCGAAATCGCCGCGGAGTCTGGCCTTCAGCGGGCGGAGGAACGCGCGCTTCTCCTTGAGCCCTCGGCAGTGAGGAAGATGAAAGTCGAAGACGGCCAGTGCGACTACCATGAGTCTGACGCTCGGTCGTGTGCAGATCGTCGGTTCGCGCGGAGAGGTCTTAGGGGAACCCGGCGAACGGGCTGCCCTGATTCATGTCAGAGACGGGGCGAACTCCTCGACGACGTACGCCTCGAGAACGTCGCCGACCTTTACGTCCTGGTACCCCGCGATGCCGATTCCGCATTCGAACCCCTGCTTCACCTCGGAGGCGTCGTCCTTGAAGCGGCGGAGAGAGCCGATCCTCCCCTCGTAGACGACGCGGTTGTCACGGAGGAGACGGACCGAGGCCGATCGCGGCACGAGGCCGTCCACGACCATGCAGCCGGCGATCGTGCCGACCTTCGGCACGCGGAAGATCTCGCGGACCTCCGCGTGCCCGCGGACGACCTCTTTCCGGACCGCCTCGAGGAGGCCCGCCATCGCTTTCTTCATCTCGTCGGTCAGGTTGTAGATGACCGAGTAGAGGCGGATGTCGACCCCTTCCTTCTCGGCCAGCTCCTGCGCCTTTTTCTCGGGCTTGACGTTGAAGCCGATGATGATCGCCTCGGAGGCGGACGCCAGAAGCACGTCGTTGACCGAGATGGCTCCGACGCCGGAGTGGAGGATCGAGATCTTCACCTTCTCCGTCGAGAGCTTCCCGAGCGTCTGTACGAGGACTTCCTCGGAGCCGCCAACGTCGGCCTTCAGGATGATCGGGAGCTCCTTCGTCTCGCCCTGCTTCATCCGGGCGAAGAGGGAGTCGAGGGACATCCGGGACGACTTGGCGAGAGCCTCCTCCCGCTCTTTCTCCCGGCGGAAGCCGGAGACCTGTCGAGCCTTCGTCTCGTCCTCGACGACCTGGAGCGTGTCCCCTGCGCTCGGGATGTCCTCGAAGCCCATCACCTCGACAGGCCTGGCCGGGCCGGCCTCCTCGACACGCTCTCCGCGGTCGTCGTGCATGGCGCGGACGCGCCCGACGGCCGTTCCCGCGAAGAAGACGTCGCCGACGCGGAGCGTCCCCTGCTGGACGAGGATCGTGGCGAGAGTTCCGCGGCCGGCCTCCCGCCGTGCCTCGAGGACGACGCCGCGGGCCGGCCCTTCGGGAAGTCCCGTCAGCTCGAGCAGGTCGGCCTGCAGGAGGATCATCTCGAGGAGGTGGTCGATGCCGATGCGCTTCTTCGCCGAGATCTCGCAGGCCACGACCTGGCCGCCGAAGTCCTCGACGATGACCCCCTTCTCGGCCAGCTCCTGCTTGACGCGGCCGGGGTTCGCCTCGGGCTTGTCGATCTTGTTGACGGCGACGACGACGGGCACCTTCGCGGCGCGGGCATGATCGATCGCCTCGACCGTCTGCGGCATGACGCCGTCGTCGGCCGCCACGACGAGGACCACGATGTCCGTCGCTTTCGCCCCCCGGGCACGCATCATCGTGAAAGCCTCGTGCCCCGGTGTGTCGAGGAAGACGACGGAGCGGCCGCGCGCCTCGACGCGGTAGGCGCCGATGTGCTGGGTGATCCCTCCCGCCTCTCCCTCGGCCACCCGTGTCGAGCGGATGGCGTCAAGCAGGGAGGTCTTCCCGTGGTCGACGTGGCCCATGACGGTGACGACCGGGGGACGGGATACGCGGGCGCCCCCGGTGACTCCCTCGGAGGCCGCCATCGCACCGTCCGGCGCGACGAACATCTGCTGGCGTGCGAGCTCGAGCTCCTCCTCGAAGGAGACGACGGCGGCCTCGACGCCGAACTCACGGGCGAGCTCGACGGCGGTCTTCGGGTCGATCGGCTGGTTGATCGTCGCGAGGATCCCGCGCGCGAGGAGTGCCTTCATCAGGTCCTTGGCGAGGATGCCGACCTTTTCCGAGAGCTCCTTGACGGTGACCCCTTCCGAGAGAAAGACCGGGCCCTGCGGGGCCCCCTTCCGCGTCTCAACCACCTCGCCGCTCTCGCTGGAGAGAGTCTTCTTGGCGGCCCGCCGCTGCGCCGACTTGGAGAGCGGCTTCGCAACCGCGGCCGCGGCCGCTTCCTCCGGGATCGGCGTCTGGATGTCCTCGTAGGTGTCCTGCTGGAACGAGCCGAGGTACTCGCGGACGTCCTCCTCCAGGGCTGCGACCTCCTTCGTCCGGAGCTTCTTCGAGGGAGGCTTCTTGACGTCGTCCTTCTTGACGGCCGTCTTCGCCGTCTCCTTCCGGCGCTTGTCGGAGGTCTCGGGAATGGGGACCGGCGGCGCGGGCGGAGCACCTGCGCGGCTGAGGCCGGGGCGCATCGGCATCCCGGGCCGGAGCGACGTCCCGGGGCGCGACGGGAATCCGGAGCGAGAGGGCGCCGCAGGGCGCGAAAAGGGCGTCGGGACGCCCGACGCGCGGATCGGGCGGAGCGTGGCGGGACTCGGCGGTGCGATGACGGCGCGACCCAGACCGCCGGCACCGCGGGAGGGCGCGGCCGGGGGCGTGGCCGTGGAGGCGCCTGCCGAAGAGGCTCCCTCGGCGAGGGCGACCTCCGGGGTCTTCGCCTCGAGTCGCTGGGGGGGCGGCGGGGCGGGGGCCGGCGGGCGGGAAGGGATCTCGGCCTGGCGCTTCTGGATCCGGCCCAGGGCTCCCACGCGAGGGGGAATTCTCTGAGGTGCCGGAGGCGGCGGGACGGGACGCGCTCCTGCGGTCCGCTGCGCCTGGGTGGTCGCGGGGCGGCGCGGGGGCGCAGCCGTGACGGACGAAGGGAGGGCGGTGCCGGCGTCGGGCGCCGTATCCGTCCCTGCGCTGACCGTGGCGGTGACGACGCGCTGTGTCGCCCGGACGGAAGGCGGGGGCGGAGCGGGCATTGCGGCGACCGTCGGTGGCGTGGGGGCCGGGGGTGGAGGAGCGGGAGCGGAGACGGGGACTTGAGCCGCTTCAGCCTCGGTGGCCGCAGCGCCCGCCTCGCTCGCGGAAATTTCGGACTCGGGCGGCTTCTCGATGATCTTGATCCGCTTCAGGGCGGCCCGCTCGGTCTTCATCCTGGGTACCGCCGCCGCGGCCTGGGGGGCAGGTGTCTGGCGGACGATCAGCGACTTCGGAGCCTGGGTCTTGCCGGTCAGGATCGCCTGCGCAGCGGCACCCTCGATGACCGACTCGACGGTCTTGACGTCGACGCCGATCCCCTGAAGGAGGAAGAGGACCTCCTTCGGGGGTCTGCCCATCATCTTCGCGAGCTCGGCGACGGTGAATCTGGCTGCCATCGGGCTCACTTCTCCGGCCTCTCCGCCACGGGAGCTGCTTCTGCGGCTCCTTCTTCCTGTCCGGCCTGATCCCTCTCCTCGCCTTCGGCCGCCTCGGCGACCTCGATCGGCGGCTCTTCCTCGCCTTCAGGCTCCGGTTCGGCCGGCGGGGCCTCCTCGAGCTCCCGGGCGGCGTCGACGACGGCGCTCACGGCCTCGGCTTCGAGATCTACCGTGCCGAGCGCTTGCGCCTTCTCGTCGTCGGCGCCACTGGCCGCGTCGAGCACGTCCCCGACGGTGGCGAGCCCCTTCGCACCAAAGGCGTCGGCGCCCGCGGCGTCCACGCCCGGCAGCTCGGCCAGCGGGATGGCGCGCCGCTGCGAGGAGAGGAGCATCCGCTGGAGCGCCTCGGCGACCTCCGCCTTGACCGCCTGCTCGCTCTTGATCTCGATCTTCGCACCGATGAGCGCCGCGGCGAGGCGGACGTTCTGCCCCCGCTTCCCGATGGCGAGCGAAAGCTGGTCCTCCTCGACGATGCACTCGAGCGTCGGAAGCGGCTCGAGCGCCTCGCCCTCCGGACCGACCTCGGGCTCCTCGTCCTCCCCCGGCATGACGGAGACCCGCGTGATCTTGGCCGGCGCGAGAGCGTTCTGCGCGTACGTCACGAGGTCGTCGGAGTACTGGATGATGTCGATCCGCTCCCCGCGAAGCTCGCGCATGATGGCCTGAACGCGGGCACCGCGCATGCCGACGCACGCCCCGACCGGGTCGACGTCGCGCTCCCGCGAGGAGACAGCCACCTTTGCCCTGTCCCCCGGCTGGCGCACACAACCCCGGATGACGACGGTCTCGTCGTAGATCTCGGGCACCTCCATCCGCATCAGCTGCATCAGGAGCTCGGGAGCGGTCCGCGACAGAACGAGCTGCGCCCCCTTCGGGTTCTTGTGGACGTCGGCGAGGACGGCGCGCACCCTCTCGCCCTGCGTGTAGCGCTCCGCGCGCGACTGGTGCTCGCGGGGAATGACGGCCTCGGTCCTGCCGAGGTCGACGATCATGTCGCCCCGTTCGAAGCGCTTGACCGTGCCGGTGATCAGCTCGCCGACCTTCGGGGAGTACTCGTTGTAGATGTTCTCGCGCTCGGCCTCGCGAACCTTCTGGTAGAGGACCTGCTTGGCACTCTGCGCTGCGATCCGGCCGAGCCCCTCGGTGGAGCGGTAGAGTCGGATCTCGTCGCCGATGGCCATCTCCTCGGGGGCGATGATCTCCTCGGTGCCCCCTTCGTCGCCGGGATGCCGGATGACCTGCCAGCTCTGCCCGGCCAGCTCGCCTTCGAGAAGCTGCGGCCCCTCCTCCGGGATGATCTCGATGTATGGAAGCCTGATCTCCTTCTCCATGTCGGCGTCGGCGGGAGCGGCCGGGGCCGGGGCCACCGCCTGTCCGAGCGGGATGTCGTCGGGGTCGACGGCGGCCGGAGCGGGCGGTTCCAGCTTCGTCTTCTGCTCCACGATCCGGTACGGGGTCCACGCCGTCAGGGTTCCCGCCTTCGCGTCGAACCGGGCCGCCATCTCGCGCACCTTGTAAACTTTCCGGGCGGCCGTGGCGATGGCTTCCTCGAGGGCGGCCACGAGGCGCTCGAAGCCGATGTCCTTGTCGCGGGACGCGGCACGGAGGGCCTCGATGATCTCGTCCGCCTTGGTGGTGGGCGGCGCCTTCGCGGCCTTGGCGGGCCGGGCCGGTTTCGGGGCTCGCGCCCCTTTCGGCGTCTTGGGGCCCTTACCGCGGGCCGCCTTGCGGCCCGGCGCGTCGCTCTTGGTGGGAGCCTGGGTGGAATCCATTTCGCTGGTCTCTCCGGTGCTCTCTCGCTGGTCCTGATCCGAATCGCTCTCGCCCGACAGCTCAAAACTCCGGCACGAGCCGGGCCGACCTCACATCGCCAAACTCCACAGTGTACCGACGCTTCCGCTCCTCATCAAGGATGGTGAGGGCCTCGCCGGACACCGATACGAGCCGTCCCTTCATTCGGCCGGTCCCGTCCACCGGCCTCTGCATCCTGACGTCCACGCGGCGGCCGACGAACCGCGCGCAGTCAGCCGGAGTCCGAAGAGGACGATCCAGGCCGGGCGAGGCAACTTCCAGAACGTACGAGGGGAGCATCTCCTCGAGGGGATCGAGCACGGCGGAGGCCGCGTGCGAGGCCCGTTCGCAGTCGTCGAGGGAGACGCCTCCGGGGCCGTCGATCGTGAGGAGGAGCCGTCCGCGGCGTCCCGGGGCCCAGTCGACGTGACAAAGCTCCAGCCCCAATGCCGACAGGTTGCGGCGGAGGGCGACCATTGCTTCGTCCGGGAGCGGATTGCTGTTCGTCATCGGCACTTTTCATGGCCGGCCGGGGAAAAAAAAGAGGGCCGAAGCCCTCTTTCAAGACCCTTGAAAGCCAGCCAGCGCCAATTATAGGCCGCAGGCGCGCTCCGCGCCAGAGCGGGACTCCTCTATCCTTGGGGGTCGGCCGTGGCACGGCGCTTCCATATGCGGAAGCATCCGGTGCCACGCCGGCCTGGGCGAGGAGCGGCCATCAGTGACCTCACGAGTCTCGACCTCAACGCTCCTCTCATCGAGGGAGAGGAGGAGGCGAAGCCGTGGCCCGGCGCCGAACTCCCTCCCGGCCCCCCCCGGCCGGCGGAACCGACCTTCGCCTTCTCCAGGGAGGTGACGAAGCTCCGCAGAAAAGCCCGCGTTCTCGTCATCGAGATCCCTCCAGAGGAGGCCGAGGGGGAGACAGAGGAGGCGCAGGTCAGGAATCTGGCGTTCCCGCGCCTGAACGATCAGGTCGTCGGCGGCGGAGAGGCGCCCCGGCCATGGCCGAAGCCGGACGGCGGAGGGCGCCGCGCGCTGCTCGGCGAGGCGCTCGCCTCGGCGATCGCGCTGGATGAGGTGCTCGTTGCGAAGCCCGAGACCGCTTCGCGCTTCAGGATTTCGCGGGAGCGGGCGACGGCGGCCTCGGTCGTCGTTCACGTTCTCGTCCTCCTGCTGCTCGTGGTGGGGCCGTCCTACAATCCGGGAGTTCCGAAGGATCTTAACGACGCGAACGATCCGCTCGGCCTCATGCGCCTCTGGAGGCCCGAGCCGGCTCCGGAGCGGATTCCGCTCCAGTTCTTCCCCTCACCGGGACCGAGGGCTCCGGCTCCGGGGAAGAACCCGCGCCTCTCGGATCTGGACCGTAAGGCTCACGGCGGAGAGCCGAAGCTGCCGCCTCTTGCCCAGCCCAAGGCGGTCGCCCGGGAAGGGATCCGGGACCTCGAGGCGGGAAAGGGCGCGTCCGGCCAGCCCGCTCCGCCGTCCCCGCCCCGAATCGCGGACGCCTCGGGGGCGTCGCGTGGAGACACGGCCCGCTCGCTCACCGACCTTCGGCGGAGCCGGCCCTACGACGACGTCGGCGTCAAGCAGCCCCTGCGGCTCCCGCCGCCTCCCCTCGAGTCGGTCCGGCCGGAGAACCTCGGGCGTGCCGGCTCGTCGGGAACGGGAGGGGAGGGCCTGGGAGACTCGGGCGCAGGCTACGAGCACGAAGGGGGCTTCGTCGACTCGGGTCCCCTCTCGTTCGACACGAAGGGGTACGACTGGGGAGCGTACGCGGCCGAGATGCTCCGGAAGATCCGGCGGAACTGGGACGTGCCGACGCTCGCTCGCTACGGCGTGAAAGGGCGCCTCGTCATCCGGTTCTTCATCCTGAGGGACGGCACGGTGGACGCGGAGCGGATCGTCGCCTCGTCGAGGATCCCTCCGTACGACAACGCGGCTTTTCAGGCGATCGCCCGATCGAGCCGATTCAAGCCCCTCCCCGACGATCTGGGGGAGGACCGCGAGGGGGTGACCATCACCTTTTACTACAACATCCGGCTGGAGGACGATCGGTACGGCTCCGGCGATGGTCCGTGACGGGGAGGAGACGGTGCCCGCCATCAACGACCCGGCCGAGATGCAGCGCGCGCTCCTCACGGCAAGGACCGTCGCCGTCGTCGGCTGCTCGCCCGACCCCTTCAGGCCGTCTCATGCCATCGCGAGATACCTGATCCGGGCGGGCTATCGGGTCATCCCGGTCAACCCGCAGGAGTCCGAGCTGCTCGAACAGATCTGCTATCCGTCCCTCGACGCGATCCCGGCGGACGTGCCGCTCGACATCGTCGACGTCTTCCGCAGGTCCGAGCACATCCCCGAGATCGCCGCGGCAGCCCTCCGGCGTCACGCCGGCTTCTTCTGGATGCAGGAGGGGGTCGTCCATGCCGAGGCGGCCAGGACGCTGGTCTCGGCCGGGATGCCGGTCGCGATGGACCGATGTATCTTCCGGGAACGGGAGGCCCTTCGTGGCCGGGTCTCCCTCTCCTGAGCGGATGCCATTCCGTCGTCGCGGCCGTCGGCACGGGGATTTCCGCGGGCCCGGTCCCAAAAAGGCGCGCCGCCTCCCTGTGCGTATGATGGTGCCGTCGAGAAGGAGCCTCATGCGGACCACGACCAAGCTCATCTCCCTCGCCACCCTGGTTTCCGCCTCCATCGTCGTCGGAATGATTCTCGCGGGAAGCCTCGACCTGACGAGGCTGGCAGCAGCCCAGAAGCCTGCGGTCTCCGCCCCGGCTGCGGCCGCGGCTCCTGCTCCCGGTCGGCCCCCGGCGCCGCTCGCGCTGCCGTCGTTCGCCGACCTCGTCGAAAGGGTGTCGCCGGCCGTGGTCGCGGTGACGTCCATCGACATCGTGAAGGGCGAGGGGCGGATTCCCTTTCACCACTTCGACGAAGGGGGCCCTTTTGATTTCTTCCTTCCTCCCGATCACCCGCGGCGCGGCGGGGAGGAGGACCGGAAGGAGATGTCCGGCGGGACCGGCTTCATCATCGACCCGGACGGTTTCATCCTGACGAACAACCACGTCGTCGAGAACGCCACGAAGGTCCAGGTCAGGGTGAACGGCAGGGACGACTATGACGCGAAGGTCGTCGGGCGTGACCCGGCCACCGATCTCGCCCTCCTGAAGATCGAGGGGAAGACGCCGTTTCCGACCCTTCTGCTCGGGGACTCCGACCGTCTCCGCGTCGGCGACTGGGTCATGGCGATCGGCAATCCGCTCAACTTCGAGAAGACGGTCACCGTGGGCGTCGTCTCCGGGAAGGGGCGGTGGGCCGGCCTTTCGCAGGCGACGAGCGCCTTCGAGAGCCTCATCCAGACCGACGCGGCCATCAACTTCGGGAACTCGGGCGGGCCTCTCCTGAACACCTCGGGCGAGGTCGTGGGGATCGACACCGCGATCGCGAACCCGCGCCTCGCGCAGAACATCGGCTTCGCCGTTCCCGTCAACGTGGCCAAGCGGCTCCTCCCGCAGCTCAAGACCGGGAAGGTCGTCAGGGGCTTCCTCGGGATCTCCATCCAGACCGTGAACAAGGACCTCCAGGAGGCCTACGGGCTCAAGTCCGCCGAGGGAGCGATCGTGGAGTCGGTGGAAAAGGGACGTCCCGGAGAGAAAGCGGGCCTGAGGCACGAGGACGTCATCGTCCGGGTGGACGACCATCCGGTGAAGACCAACCGCGACCTGATCGACTACGTCTCCTCGAAGGCGCCGGGAACGAAGGTGACGTTGACGTTCATCCGCAGCGGGAAGGAGCAGACCACGGTGGCGACGCTCACGACCCGCTCGGAGCCGTGGGAGGAGCCTCAGACGGAGGAGGTCTCCGAGAAGGGCCAGAAGGAAAAGGTCCTCGGCCTCGAGATCAGCGACCTCTCTCCGGATCTCCGCCGCCAGTACCGGATCGACCGAGAGGCGCAGAAGGGGGTCCTGGTCACCCACGTCAAGCCTGTCTCCGCAGCCTCCGACGCGGGCCTGATGGAAGGCGACGTCATCCTCGAGGTGAACGGCGTGGAGGTCGGATCGACGAGCGAGCTTCAGGCCCAGCTCAAGACGGTCCCGAAGAACCGCTGGGTGCGGCTCTACGTCCTCCGCTCCATCCCCCGGGCGCAGAAGTTCATCGCGGCCGTCAAACCGGAATAGGGGGGTTCCAAAGGGGGGAGCGCCGGAAGCGCGTCCCCCCTTTGCCCATGACTCTTTACCCTTAGCTTGAAGCGATCGCGTCGTCGAGGGAGGACGGGTGCGGGTGTACCGGCGCCTGCGGCGTCGGGGCGACGGGCGTGCGGGCGACGAAGTCGAATCTGTTCGCACGGAGGACGCGGCCGGCCGCGTCGCGGACGACCCGCTCGTAGTGGGCGTCGCGCTCGAAGGGCTCGCGCCCGGCGCCGCGGATCATTCGCTCCATCTCGGCGCGCGAGAGTCCCGCAGACGTCTTCGCCCCCGCGGCGTGGGTGATCGTCTCCTCGGTCACGGTCCCGACGAGGTCGTCGGCCCCGAAGTGGAGGGCGACCGGAGCCAGCTTTTCGCCGATCTGGACCCAGTACGCCTTGATGTGGTCGACGTTGTCCAGCATCAGGCGGGCGACGGCGATCACGCGGAGGTCCGTTTGCCCGTCGGCCGGGCGAACGTGCGGAAGCTGCGTCTCCTCCGGGTGGAAAGCGAGGGGGATGAAGCCGAGAAAGCCCCCCGTCTCGTCCTGCAGCGCACGGATCCGGAGAAGGTGGTCGACCCGGTCCTCGACGCTCTCGACGTGGCCGTAGAGCATCGTGACGTTGGTCTTGACGCCGCTGACGTGGCAGAGGCGCGCCACCTCGAGCCAGCGCTCGCCGCTGATCTTGTCGCGGCAGATCACGTCGCGCACCTTCTTCTCGAAGATCTCGGCCCCGCCGCCGGGGCAGGAGTCCATGCCGGCGTCCACGAGATCGCGGATGACCTCGGAGACCTCCTTCTTCCCGACACGGGCGAACCAGTCGAGCTCCACCATCGTCCACGCCTTCAGATGGACGCCGGGGAACCGCCTCTTCAGGGCCCGGCAGAGGTCGAGGTACCACGAGTACGGGAGCGACGGGTGGAGGCCGCCGACGACGTGGAGCTCGGTGATCCCGTCGTGCCACCCGGCCGCCGCTTCCGCGACCGCCTCCTCGATCGACATCGCGTAGCCGCCGCTGACGCCGGGCTTCCGCGCCCACGCGCAGAGGCCGCAGTCGACCCAGCAGAGGTTCGTCGGGTTGAGGTAGCGGTTGACGTTGTAGTACGCGACGT
>JBLMYG010000048.1:0-5619 GCA_050258155.1 Acidithiobacillales bacterium | reverse complement strand
GCACTGGGTCGGCATCCTCATCGCTCCCGATCGCGGGCGCGCGTGCTCGACGACGCGTTGCGCAGCGGAGTCGTCATCTTCTCGCCCCGGCGAACACGCTGCTGAGGAGTGCTTGCGCTTCTTCCTGAATGCGTCGCAGGTGTTCGCGGTCGCGGAAGCTCTCCGCGTACAGCTTGTACACCTCCTCGGTGCCGGACGGGCGCGCCGCGAACCACCCCTGGGCGGTCACCACCTTCAGGCCGCCGATGGGCGCGCCGTTGCCGGGTGCGGTCGTGAGCATCGCCTGAATCGGGTCGCCGGCAAGCTCGGAGGCCTTGATGTCCGCAGGCGAGAGCTTGAGAAGAATCGCCTTCTGCTCCGCTGTGGCCGGCGCGTCGATGCGCTCGTAGACGGGGGCGCCGAGCTCGCGGGTGAGGTCGTTGTAGAGCTCGGAAGGATCGCGGCCGGTCGACGCCATGATCTCGACCGCGAGCAGATTCATGATGATGCCGTCCTTGTCGGTCGTCCATACCGTGCCGTCGCGCCGAAGGAACGATGCGCCGGCGCTCTCCTCTCCCCCGAAGCCGAGCGATCCGTCGAGGAGGCCGGACACGAACCACTTGAATCCGACCGGCACTTCGATCAACCGGCGCCCGATTTTGGCCGCCACGCGATCGATGACGCTGCTGCTCACCACGGTCTTGCCGACCGCGGCATCCCGGCGCCAGCCCGGGCGATGGGTAAAGAGATACGAAATCGCCGCAGCCAGGTAATGGTTGGGATTCATCAGGCCCGCGCCGCGCGTGACGATGCCGTGCCGGTCGTTGTCGGTATCGTTGCCGAAAGCGACGTCGAAGCGGTCCTTGAGGCCGATCAGCCTGGCCATGGCGTAGGGAGACGAGCAGTCCATCCGGATCTTTCCGTCCCAGTCGAGCGGCATGAAGCGGAACGTGGGGTCGACCGCATCGTTGACGACCTCGACCTCGACTCCGTACCGCTCGGCGATCGGCTGCCAGTACGCCACGCCGGCTCCGCCCAGCGGATCGACGCCGATCTTGAGCTTCGCGCCGCGGATCGCTTCCATGTCCACGACCGAACCCAGGTCGCCCACGTACGATCCGACGTAGTCGTACGTGTGGACTGTGGCCGCGTGCCGGGCTTTCTCGTAGGCGACTCGGGCCACGTTCTTCAGGCTGCTCGAAAGGAATCCGTTGGCCCGGTCCTCGATCCAGCGGGTGACTTCCGTGTCTGCCGGCCCGCCATCGGGCGGGTTGTACTTGAAGCCGCCGTCTTCCGGCGGATTGTGAGAGGGCGTGACCACGATGCCGTCGGCGAGGCCGGCGGTTCGGCCCCGGTTGTGCACGAGGATGGCGTGGGAGACCGCGGGCGTCGGCGTATAGCCATTCGCTCGGTCGACCATGACCTCCACGCCGTTTGCCGCGAGGACTTCCAGCGCCGTCGCAAAGGCCGGCTCGGAGAGCGCGTGGGTGTCTTTCCCGATGTAGAGCGGCCCGGTGATGCCCTGGCCGGCGCGGTATTCGCAGATCGCCTGGGTGATCGCCAGGATGTGCGCTTCGTTGAACGCGCCGCGCAGCGAAGACCCTCGGTGACCGCTGGTGCCGAAGCGAACCCGCTGGGCGCTGTCGGCGACGTCGGGTTTTCGGGCGAAGTACTCCTTCCGAAGCTTGTCGATGTCGGCGAGAAGCTCGGTCGGAGCGGTCTTGCCTGCGAGGGGATGGATCGCCATGGATCACCTCCGTCCGGAGACGCCTTCGGCGCTCGCCGGAAGCGCGAGAGCGAGGAAGACGAAAGAGCGCGGCTGAACGTCGTAAGTCGCTCGCGCCACGAAGGGCGCCTTGTCCCAGGGAGAGAGGTCGTCGGGCGACGCCAGCGCCGTGTCGACGCAGCGCCGCCAGGGCTGTCGGCCTTCCCCGGGGACGGGCGGCAGCTGGAAGGTCAACGGTTCCCAGTAGGCGTTGAGCATCGCGTGGAAGAGAAAACGCCCGCGGGCGCTTCGGAGCGTCACGGCGAGCGAGCGCGACGGTTCGCTCCAGTCCGGCCGGTTGAGCACCACGCCATGCCACTCGACCCGGGCCTGACGCAAGAGTTCATTGAGACTCGCCCTGACTTCTTCCACGACCACGTCGCGGCGCTGGCGAAACTCATTGAGCAGCTTCACGAACCGGTGGACATCGGCGTGACGCTCCAGGAGGCCCCAGTCGAGCCAGCTGATGCCGCCGTCCTGGCAATAGGCGTTGTTGTTGCCCCGCTGGGTGCGGCGAACTTCGTCGCCCATGAGCAGCATCGGCGTGCCCGCTGAAAGCAGCTCCAGCGCGAAGAAGTTCTTGACCTGGCGGTTGCGCAGCGCTTCGATCGCCGGATCGTCCGTGGGTCCCTCCGCGCCGCAGTTCCAGCTCAGATTGTCATCCGAGCCGTCCCGATTGTTCTCGCCGTTCTCCTCGTTGTGCTTCTGGTCGTAGGAGACCAGATCGTTGAGAGTGAAGCCGTCGTGGCAGGTCACGAAGTTGATGCTCTGCTCGGCTTCCCGCTCCTCGTGGCCGTAGATGTCCGGACTCCCCAGAAGCCGGGCGGCCACGCGGGAGACGCAGCCCGGCTCGCCTCGGAGAAATCGGCGCACATCGTCGCGAAACCGGCCGTTCCACTCCTGCCAGGTGTCGCCGACGAAGGTTCCCACCTGATAGAGGCCCGCGGCGTCCCAAGCCTCCGCGATCAGCTTGGTGCCGGCCAGCAGGGGATCGGACTCGATGTCCCAGAGAACCGGCGGATTCGGCAGCGGACAGCCCGCCTCGTCGCGGGAGAGGATGGAGGCGAGATCGAAACGGAACCCGTCGACGTGCATGCGGGTGACCCAGTGGCGCAGGCTGTCCTGGATCAGCCGGCGCACGATCGGCTGATTGGCGTTGAGGGTATTGCCGCAGCCGGTGAAGTCGGCGTAGCGCGACTTGTCCGTTTCGAGGATGTAGTAGAAGTCGTTGGCAAGCCCGCGATAGGACAGAGTCGGGCCATCGAGCCCGCCTTCCGTCGTGTGATTGAAGACCACGTCGAGGATGACTTCGATTCCCGCGCGGTGGAGCGCCTTGACCATGTCCCGAAATTCATCGAGGACGCCGAGGGGTTCCCTTCGGGCGCCGTAGGCGTGGTGCGGCGCGAAGAACGAGACCGGTTGGTAGCCCCAATAGTTCACCCGGCCTTCCGGCGCATCCTGGGGATCGAACTGAAAAACGGGCAGCAGCTCGACGGCGGTGACGCCGAGGTCCTCGAGGTAGGGAATCTTCTCGATCAGGCCGGCGTATGTGCCTCTCTTGTCCGGCGCCACGCCGGAGCTCGGGTGGCGGGTGAAGCCCCGGACGTGAAGCTCGTAGATCACTGTCTCCGCGAAGGGCCGGCGCAGCGGCCGGTCCCCCTCCCAGTCGTAGCGGTCGGGATCCGCCACGACGCTCTTGAAGGCCGTCGCCGCATTGTCGCCGGGCCGGCTGGCGGCCTTCCGGTCATAGGCATCCGGGACGGCGACGGCAAGACCATACGGGTCCAGGAGAACCTTCTCACCATCGAAGCGCAGTCCGCGCTCCGGCGCCGAGGGTCCGTGAGCCCTGTAGGCATAGACCTGGCCCGGTTCCAGGCCCGGTACGAAGGCATGCCAGTAGTGGTAGGTGCGGTGCCGGCCCGCATCGAAGGGGATCACCGTTGCCGGCCGCTTCGCGTTCCCGCCGTCGAACAGCAACAGCTCCACTCGCGTTGCGTCCCTCGAGAAGACGCTGAAGTTGACGCCGCCCGGGCAGACGCTGGCGCCCAGGGGAGCGCTCGCGCCGGGTCCGACTGCGCCGGGACCCATCTTCCTCACTCGCCGGTTGCGATCGGCTTGACGTCCCAGATGTCGCGGCAATACTCGCGGATCGAGCGGTCCGATGAGAAGCGCCCGACGCGGGCGGTATTGAGGATCGCCATGCGGGTCCAGTTCGTCCGATCGCGGTACGCCTCGCCGACGCGCCGCTGGCAGTCCACGTAGGCCTGGTAGTCGGCCAGGAGCATGTAGTCGTCGCGGCCGAGGAGCGATTCGACGATCGGGCGGAACAGCTCTCGGTCGCCATTCGAGAAGGCCCCCGACTCGATCAGGTCGATTGCCTCGCGGAGCTCCCGGTTGGATTCGTAGATGTCGCGCGGTCGATAGCCCTCGGCCTTCCGTTTCTCGACCTGGTCGGCCGTCAGGCCGAACAGGAAGAAATTCTCGGGGCCGACCGCTGCGCGGATCTCGACGTTTGCGCCGTCCAGCGTGCCGATCGTCAGGGCGCCGTTCATGGCGAATTTCATGTTGCCGGTGCCCGACGCCTCCTTGCCCGCCGTGGAGATCTGCTCCGAAAGATCGGCGGCGGGATAGATGCGCTGGCCGTTCTTGACGTTGAGGTCGGGCAGGAATGCCACCCGGAGCAGCGCCGAGACCTTCGGGTCGCGATTGACGACGTCGGCGACGGAGTTGATGAGCTTGATGATGAGCTTCGCCATCCGGTATCCCGGCGCGGCCTTGCCCCCGAAGAGCACGGTGCGCGGCGTCTCTTCGGCGCCGGCAAACCGGAGCCGGCTGTAGAGGGTGATGACGTGGAGCAAGTTCAGGAGTTGTCGCTTGTACTCGTGCATCCGTTTGACCTGGACGTCGAAGAGCGACTCCGGGTCCACGACGACGCCCGTGCGCTGCTTGATCAGGTCGGCCAGGTCCCTCTTGTTGGCGGCCTTGACCGCTTGCCAGTCGCGCTGGAGGCCGGGATCGCCCGCCAGGGGCTCCAGGCGCGGGAGCTCTTCTTCCAGGTTCGAGATCCAACGGTCGCCGATCTTGCCGGTAATGAGCGCGCTCAGTCTGGGATTGCTCAACACGAGCCATCGCCGAGGCGTGACGCCGTTGGTCACGTTCAAGAACTTCTCCGGCGAAACGGTGTAGAAGTCGCGCAGAACCGTCTGCTTGAGCAGTTCCGTATGCAGGGCCGCGACCCCGTTGATCGCGTGACTGCCGACGCTCGCAAGATGGGCCATGCGCACGGATCGCTCGCCGGCCTCGTCGATCAGCGACAGGCGCTGGACGAGCGCGTCATCCCCCGGATGGCCGCGGCGAACGCCCTCGAGGAAGCGTCGGTTGATCTCGTAGATGATCTCCAGGTGGCGCGGCAGCACCTTGCCGAAGAGCGGCAACGGCCACCTCTCCAGCGCCTCGGGCAGGAGCGTGTGGTTGGTGTAGCCGAAGGTCTTCTGGGTGACCGCCCAGGCTTCTTCCCAATCCATTGAGTTCTCGTCGACGAGGAGTCGCATCAATTCGGCGACGGCGATCGAGGGATGCGTGTCGTTCAGCTGCGCCGCCCAGGTCGAGTGGAAGTCGGCAAGCGGTCTGGAGCCCATGCGATGGAGGCGGACCATGTCCTGCAGCGAGCAGGAAACGAAGAAGTACTGCTGAACCAGCCGCAGGAGCTTTCCGATCTCCGGCTCGTCATTGGGGTAGAGCACCTTGGAGATCGTTTCGGACACCATCTTCTCGTGCACCGCGTCGTAGTAGTTGCCGACGTTGAAGGCTTCGAAATCGAACGATTCGGTCGCTTCCGCCTTCCACAAGCGCAGGAGACTGGTCGTGGGGACGCG
>JBLMYG010000047.1:0-5120 GCA_050258155.1 Acidithiobacillales bacterium | reverse complement strand
AAATCGTGAAGCTCCTCGGCTTCAGCGCTTACTTCTCGCCGGCTGCCGCGGCGGCTGAGATGGTTCAGGCGGTCCTTCTGGACGAGCGCCGCATCATCCCGTGCTCGGCCTATCTGGAGGGTGAGTACGGCGCCCGGGACATCTACCTCGGCGTTCCGGTCCTTCTGGGCGCGAATGGCGTCGAGAAGGTCTTCGAGCTCGACCTCTCCGCCGAGGAGAAGACGCTGCTCCAGAACTCGGTCAAGCTCTGCTCGGAGTCGATCGACGAGGCACGGAAGCTGATGGCTCCTGCCGCGGTGGGGGCGGGCGCCGCCTGAAGCTCGGATCCCGGGTGACCTCGACGGGCCGGTTGCGACCGGCCCGTTTTCGTTATCGGCCAAGAGAAGCCTTCTTCCGGAGCCGGTTCGGAGATTCCCTGCTGCATCGGGAGGTAGAAGGCTCCTCTTTCTTCGAAGAAACGATCACTCTGCTGTCAGGCGGGCGAGCCCTTCGGCCTCGAGCGTCCGGTTTGCTTTCGGAAGGTCGCTTGCGAGAAAGTCCCGCCACCGGGAAAGGCCGATTTCGACGAGCTTCTTGCGCTCGGCAAGGCCGGCGAGCGCGTCCCGGGTCGGCGCGGCATCGGCGCTCTCGACGGCGTAGGCAAGGCCGGCAAGAGAGGCGGAAAGGCCGCGGAGGGTCATCAGGGGGATCTCGTCCATGTCCCAGGACTCCTCTCCCGGCTCACTGACCGGGGGGCCGGCGAGTTCGTCGAGGGCCCTCGAGAATGCTTCCATCGCAGAGACGACGCTGGCAGCGGCCGTCCCTTTTCGGAGGTCATTCATCCGGGTTCTCAGGGCGTTTGCCTGCCGAAGGGCGACGGCCACGCGGACCCGCTCGGCCTGGATCTCCCGGGCCAGGTCGTACTGGCGAATCAGGTCGGCGTCGGTGACCGACTCGAGCCGTGGGTCTCTGACGACGACCAGCGGCTGGGTGAATGTCTTGCCAAAGGCCGTCAGGCGGACGGCGTACCGACCCGGCGGAGCCCAGATTCCGGATGGCCTGCGCGTCGAGCCGGCCGGCCCGGCCAGCTCCTTCGGCACGGGATAGTGGAGATCCCAGACGAAGCGGTGCATCCCGGCGGCGGCGGAGAGGGGCTCGGATGCCGGGACCCAGTCCGGAGTGACGACGATCTTCGAGAGATCGGGAGTCTTCGACGTCTCCTCGCTCGAGACACGGTGGACGAGGGCTCCCTTCGCATCGAGGACTTCGAGAAGGAGCGCGCCGGGGGGAGCGGCCTTCAGGTAGTAGTCGATGCTCGCGCCCCTCTTCGGGTTTTCCCCCATCGGCTCGTCCTTCGGCTCCGGGGTCCCGAGGAATGGGGCCGGGTGGAGACGTACGGCCTCGCGCGGGGCGAACAGAAACGCCTCGGCGGCCGCGACGCGCTCATCGAGCTGGCGGAGCGGTGAGAGGTCGTCCAGGACCCAGAACGACCGGCCGTGCGTGGCGACGACGAGGTCGCCGTGCGAGACGTCGATGTCGCGGATCGAGCAGTTCGGGAGATTCAGCTTCAAAGGCTGCCACGAGTCTCCATCGTCGAAGGAGACGAAGACGCCCGTCTCGGTGCCGGCATAGAGGAGACCTCGGCGGACCGGGTCTTCGCGGACGACGTTGACGTAGCTGCCGCCGGGGATCCCCTTCGCGAGGAGCTCCCAGCTCCGGCCGTCGTCGCGGGTCCGGTAAACGTACGGGGCGAGGTCGTCGAGGCGGTGCCTGTCGACGGCGGCGTAGGCCGTAGCGGCGTCGAAATGCGACGGCTCGAGAATCCCGACGGCAGACCATGGGGTGAGCTGGCGGGGCGTTACGTCGGACCAGTGCACCCCGTCGTCTCGGGAAAGCCAGATGAGCCCGTCGTTCGTGCCGCACCAGATCTTTCCGTCCGCGAGCGGCGAGAGGGCGACCGACCAGATGACGCCCCGCCGCTGGCCCGTCACCGGGGAGTCGGCCACGGTCGGAGGGTCGAGGCCGGCAGGGATCGCCGGGCTCTCGCGCGTCAGGTCCGGGCTGACCCTGGACCAGTGACGCCCGCCGTCCACGGTCTTCCAGAGGAACTGGTTGCCGAAGTAGACCGCCTTCGGGTCGCGCGGCGAGATCGCAAGGGGAAGCGTCCACTCGCCCCTGTAATCGCCCGGCACCCCGAGCGTCGGGTCGACGTTCTGGTTCTGGAACGTCCTCAGGTCGAAACGGCCGACCGTGCCGCCCCAGAGAAGATTCGCGTCCTTCGGGTCCGGCGCGATGTATCCGTTCTCGCCGCCGGCCGCTATCGGCTTCCAGTCCCGCTGCATGATGGAGCGGTAGTCGCTCCTCGAGAGGGTCGCCGCAGCCCCGGTGTCCTGCTGGGCGCCGTAGATCCAGTAGGGGAACCGGTCGTCGGTGGCGACATGGTAGAACTGCGCGGTCGGCTGGTTGTACCAGGAGCTCCACGTCCTGCCGCCGTCCACGGTGACGACCGTCCCCTGATCGCTCGCCGTGATCATCCGGCCCGGGTCGGCGGGGTCGATCCAGAGCCGGTGATAGTCGTCGCCGCCCGGCGCTCCCTTGAAGGGGAGAAAGCTGCGGCCGCCGTCGGTCGAGCGGTAGAGCGTGACGTTGCAGGCGTAAACGACGCTGGCGTTCTTCGGATCGACGGTGACGCCGGCGAAATACCAGCCGCGGCCCCAGATCCGATGGTCGGGATTCGTCAGCTTGAAGCTCAGGCCGCCGTCCTCCGAGACGTAGAGGCCGCCTTTCTTCGCGTCCACGATGGCATAGACCCGGCGCGGCTCGGACGGGGCGAAGGCGACCCGGATCCGTCCGAGCTCTCCGGACGGCATGCCGTTCGTGACGTGCTGCCAGGTGTCTCCGCCGTCCTCTGACCGGTAGAGTCCGCCGCCGGGGCCGTTCGACGGGGGATACGTGTTCCAGGGCGGCCGCCGCGTTTGCCAGAGGGCCGCCAGGATCGTCCTGCTGTTGCCCGGCTGGAAGGCGAGATCGACCGCTCCTGTGTTCTCGTCCTTGAAGAGGACCTTCGTCCAGCTCCGTCCGCCGTCCTTCGACCGGAAGACGCCCCGCTCCCGGTTGGGCCCGTAAGCGTGCCCGAGGGCGGCCACGAAGACGAGGTTCGGGTCACGGGGATCGACGAGAATCTGGCCGATCTGGCGCGTGCCTTCGAGGCCGACGTGGGCCCAGGTCTTTCCGCCGTCGGCTGACTTGTAGACGCCGTTTCCGTAGGAGATGTCCGAGCGCATGTCGGCTTCGCCGGAGCCGACGTAGAGGACGTTCGGGTTGGAGGGAGCGACGGCAATGGCGCCGATGGAGGCGATGGGCTGCGAGTCGAAGATCGGCTCCCAGGTCCTCCCGGCGTTGTCGGTGCGCCAGACACCGCCCCCCACGGCGCCGAAGTAGAAGCGATCGGGCTGACCGGGAACGCCCGTGGCCGTGACGGCCCGCCCCCCGCGGAACGGGCCGACGAGCCGCCACCGCATTCCGGAGAAAAGGCTCGGATCGAATGGCTGGGCGGAGATCTGCGAGGCAGCTAGGACGAACGAGAAGACGAGGAGGGGAGGGATCGATCCGGCGAGAAAGCGCCTCTTCATCGCGTGGAGTTTGCCCCAGCCGGCGTCTAGAGGCGGCTTTCGAGACTTTCCGGCCGTCTTCGCTCAGCGATGACCGTAGACCGGGATCGCAGCTCCATGGATCGCCTTCGCGTCATCGCTAGAGAGAAAGAGGACGACGCGCGCGATCTCCTCGGGCTTCGGCCACTTGCTGAAGTCCGCCGCCGGCATCGCCTTCCGATTGGCCTCCGTGTCGATGATGCTCGGCAGGATCGTATTGACCCTCACGCCGGTCCCCTTCAGCTCCTCGGCGAGCGAATCGAACAGAGCCAGCGCCGCTGCTTTCGAGGCGGCATACGACGCGACTCCGGCGGCGTGCTCGATCGCCGCCTTCGAGGCGACGTTCACGATCGCGCCCTGTCCCTGCCGGATCATCACCGGGACGGCGGCTCGCGCGAGGGCGAAACCGGACCGCAGGTTCAGGTCGAGCATTTTGTCGAGGAGCTTCTCGTCCTGCTCCTGGAGCTTGCCGCCGCCGTACCCTCCGACGGTGTTGACGAGGACGTCGAGTTTCCCGTGCCGTCCGACGACGAACTCGACGAGCTCCCGGGACGCGGGCTCCCTGGTCACGTCCACGTTTCGCCCCTCGAGCCGCGGAGCGTTCTCACCCGCGGACGTGGCGAGTCGGGCGAACTCGTCCGGCGTCCGGAAGGTCACGACGACGTTCGCACCTTCCTCCAGAAACGCGAGGCTGACGGCGCGGCCCAGCCCGCCGGTCCCGCCCGCCACGAGAGCCACCTTGCCCGAGACGGATGCCATCATTGCTTTTCCTCCGCTCCTCATGCCAGGTCGAAGACAAGCACCTCGGAGGCCTGGTCGCCGAGGAACGAGAGGCCATTCTCCTCGCTGACGGCCGCGCCGTCCCCCTCGTGAATGTCGACCCCGTTCAAAGAGACCGAGCCCCGGGCGACGTGCACCCAGGCGTGGCGGCCCGGCCGAAGCGGCAGCTCGCGCTGCTCGCCTGCAGCGAGAACCGTCACGAAGACGTCGACATCCTGCCGGATCTGAATCGTGCCGTCGCGGCCTTCCTTCGATGCGAGAAGCACGAAGGCCTTCTTCGCGGCCTCGCGGTCGAAGGTCTTCTGGCCGTAGGTCGGTGCGAGGCTTTGCTCGTCGGGGACGATCCAGATCTGGAGAAAGTGAACCGGCTCGGTCTCAGAGTTGTTGTACTCGCTGTGGCGGACTCCCGAGCCCGCCCGCATGAACTGGATCTCACCGGGGCGGATGACGCCGCCTCCGCCCGAGCTGTCCTTGTGCTCGAGGGCGCCCTCGAGGACGTAAGAGAGGATCTCCATGTCGCGGTGGCCGTGCGTGCCGAAGCCCGCGCCCGGTTTGACGCGGTCGTCGTTGAGCACGCGCAGCGACCGGAATCCCATGTGAGCCTCGTCGAAATAGTCCCCGAACGAGAACGTGTGCCGGCTGTCGAGCCAGCCCCAGTCCGTGTGTCCGCGCTCAGCGGCGCGTCGCGTCGTGATCATGGCGCTTCCGACC
>JBLMYG010000046.1:0-7640 GCA_050258155.1 Acidithiobacillales bacterium | reverse complement strand
CTTCAGGATCCGGCGGCGGGTAGCGAGGGCGCTGCGGCACAACTAATACAAGGGGAACGCCGCCGTCAGCTCGTGGACCCTCCCGAGGACGCGCTGCTGGATTGCTGCGTCCTCGGGAGCTGCGAGGACCTCCCCGATCCATCCGGCAATCGTCTTCATCTCTGCCGGTCCCATGCCGCGCGTCGTGACGGCCGGGGTTCCGATCCGGAGGCCCGAGGTGACGAGCGGAGGGTTCGGGTCGAACGGGATCGTGTTCTTGTTGACCGTGATCCCCGCCAGGTCGAGCGCCTTCTCCGCCACCTTTCCGGTGAGCCCCTTCTTCCCGACGTCGACGAGGAAGAGGTGGTTGTCGGTCCCACCGGAGACGATCCGGAATCCCCCCGACGCCATCGCCTCCGCGAAGACCTTCGCGTTCTCCACGACCTGCCTCTGGTAGGCGGCGAACTCGGGGGTCATGGCTTCCTTGAGCGCCACCGCCTTGGCCGCAATGATGTGTTCCAGCGGTCCCCCCTGCTGGCCCGGGAAGACCGCCTTGTCGACCTCCTTGGAAAACTCCGGAACGCAAAAGATGAGCCCCGCGCGGGGGCCCCGGAGCGTCTTGTGCGTCGTCGTCGTGATGAAGTGCGCGTATCCGACGGGCGACGGATGGAGGCCGGTGGCGATCAGGCCGGCGATGTGTGCGATGTCGACCATCAGGAGCGCCCCGACGGCGTCGGCGACCTTCCGGAAGGCGGGGAAGTCCAGCGTCCGGGGATAGGCCGAAGCTCCGGCCACGATCAGCTTCGGCTTCTCCTGCTGGGCGATTTTCAGGAGCTCGTCGTAGTCGATCCGCTCGGTCTCCTTCGTGACGCCGTACGCCACGACGCGGTAAAGCTTCCCGGAGACGTTGAGCGGGTGGCCGTGGGTCAGGTGGCCGCCGTGCGGGAGGGCCATCCCGAGAAGCGTGTCGCCCGGCTTCAGGCAGGCCATGTAGACCGCCGCGTTCGCCTGCGAGCCGGAGTGCGGCTGGGCGTTGACGTGGATGGCGTCGGGATTCCCGGGCGAGAAGAGGGCCTTGGCCCGCGCGATGACCAGCGACTCTCCCTCGTCCACGTTCACGCAGCCGCCGTAATACCTCTTGCCCGGGTACCCCTCGGCGTACTTGTTCGTCAGGACCGAGCCCATGGCCTCGAGGACGGCGCGCGAGGTGAAGTTTTCGGAGGCGATCAGCTCGATCCCCTCCCGCTGTCGCGCCAGCTCGCTCGCGAGGACGCGCGCGATGTCGGGATCGACCTCGGCGAGAGGCCGGTTGATGAGGGAGCGGGCGGCAGCGAAAGTCGTGCTCATGGTTTCTCTCCATCCAGCTTCTTCACCCGCCGCTCGTGGCGGCCGCCGGCGAAGGGGGTTTCCAGGAAGAGGTCGAGCATCGCCTCGGCCAGCGCCGCGGCCGTCTGCCGGGCCCCGAAGGCGATGACGTTCGCGTCGTTGTGCTCGCGCATCAGGCGCGTGGCGAAGAGGTCGTTCGGGACGCCGGCCCGGACCCCCTTCAGCCGGTTCGCCGCGATGGCCATTCCGGTCCCCGTCCCGCAGACGAGGAGGCCGCGCTCGGCCCGCCCTTCGGCCACCGCCGTCCCGACCGCGAAGGCGAAGTCGGGGTAGTCGACCGATTCCGTCGAGCCCGTCCCGAGGTCGAGCGTCTCGTGCCCTTTCTCGCGAAGATACGCCTTCAGCCTCTCCTTCATCTCGAACCCGGCGTGGTCGGCCCCGAGAGCGATTCTCATATTCACATCTTATCGCCCGCGGGGCTACTCCGGTCCGCCGGGGCCCCGCCGCGGGAAGGCCGAGACGAGCGTGTCGTACTCGGAAAGGGCGTAGCTGTCGGTCATCCCGGCGAGGTGGTCGGCGATGCACCGGACGAAGAAGGGCCTCTGGTGGTAGTTCGCCGCGACCTCGGCGTCGATCCTCTTGAGCGGGATCTCGCGGAGGTACGTCACGCCGGCGAGGTCGCGATAGCGCAGAAGGAGGTAGTCGGGGAGAAGCCTCGGGTTCCTGTAGTACGCGGAGAAGAGCGTCGTCAGGACGAGCTGTGCCCGCCCGTCGTGCTGGGAAACGCGGTGGCTGTGGATGACCTGCCGGTAGATGAACTCCTTCAGCTCGCGGTAGAGGCGGTCACCGGCCTTCGAGGGCGCCACGAGCGAGGCCGGGAGCTTCCGCCGGTGGGCCTGGAACTCGTCCACGGTCGCGATCTTCCGGTCGGAGATCCAGCGCTCGAGAGCCGACCGCGAGGCGGTGATCAGGTCGGTGACCAGGAGGTGGATGATCCCGCGGATCAGCATGGCCCGCTTCACGGTCGCGTCCGACGTGCCGGCGAAGATCTCCCCGAGCGCCTCGACGACCGTCCGGGCGATCGGGAGCGTCAGGGTCTTCTCGAGACCGACCAGCGGGAGTCCGTCCTCGAGGTCGTGCGCCTGCTGCGCGAACTCGTCGGCCCAGAAGACCGCCTGCCCCTCGAGATGGCACCCCGCGCCTAGGTTGAGTCCCTCCCCGTCGAGATCGGGGTAGTCGAAGTCCCTCTTCCAGGTCGTGTGCTTCAGGATCCCTTCGCGCGTGTCGTGGGTCAGGTTCAGGCCCGGATGTTCGTAGCGCTTTTCCAGCACGTCGACGACGCGGACCGACTGGTAGTTGTGCTTGAAGGTGCCTGCCTTCGCGGCGACGCGCGGCGCGATCGGGACGGAGGGCTCGCTCCCCGAGAGGATCCGGCTCAGGACCTTCTCCCCCGAGTGGCCGAAGGGGGTGTGGCCGAGGTCGTGGCCCAGAGCGCATGCCTCAGCGAGGTCCTCGTTCAGGCCGAGGGCGCGGGCGATCGTCCGCGCCATCTGCATGACCTCGAGGGTGTGGGTCAGGCGCGTCCGGTAGTGGTCCCCCTCGAACGGGATGAAGACCTGCGTCTTGTGCTTGAGGCGCCGGAAGGCGCGGGAGTGGATGATCCGGTCCCTGTCTCGCTGGTACTCCGTCCGGTAGTCGTAGCTCCGCCCCTCGCTCGCCGTCTCGTAGCGGCGCACGGCCTTCGAGGAGCGGCATGCGTAGAGGGCGAGCCGCGCGTCCTCGAACGCCTCCAGATCCCTCTTCGAATAGGCGACGACGGGCGGAACCGGCGCCTCCGGCATCGCCCCGATCCTATCCGGACTCCGTCTCGAGGATCCTGAGCACCTCTCCGACGAGATAGAGCGAGCCGGCGACGAGGACCGGAGGAGCGCCCGGTGCGGCCCCGCCCAGCAGCAAGAGCGCCTCGGCCACGGACGTGGCGACCTGCGCGTCCTCGCGTCCGAGGTGTGCCCTCAGGGTCTCCGGCGCGGCCGCACGCGGCGACGGAGGGGCTGCGAAGACGACCAGACGCGCCCGCGCTCCGAGGGGGGCGAAGATCCCCGTCAGATCCTTGTCCCTCATCACGCCGAAGAGGAGATCGACCCGGCCGGAGAGCCCTTCGGCGTCGAGCCAGCGCGCCAGCGCCTCCGCTCCGTCCGGGTTGTGCGCGCCGTCGAGGATCAGCGGTCGCCGGCCGGGACGCTCGATCCTCTGGAGCCGACCGGGCCACCGGGTCCTCGCGAGGCCTTCGGCCACCTTTTTCTCGTCGAGCGGTGCGAGCGCGCGGGCTGCGGCGACAGCGAGCGCCACGTTGCCCCGCTGGTGGACCCCGGCGAGCGGGAAGACGCCGTCCCAGCGGCCGGAAGGCGGCACCTCCCGAAGGAGGGCCCCGGTGCGGGCCGCCTCGGCGCGAAGGACGGCCATCGCCTCCGGGGCGCTCCCCGCGGATCCGACGAGGGCCGGCCGTCCCTGCCGGAAGATACCCGCCTTCTCGCGCGCCACGTCGGCGAGGGTCGGTCCGAGAAGCTCGAGGTGGTCCGCCCCGACGTTCGTCACGACGGAGAGCTCCGGCATGACGACGTTCGTCGCGTCGAGGCGGCCGCCGATTCCGACCTCCAGGACGGCGACCTCGAGCCGGGCGCGGCGGAAGAGCTCGAGGGCTGCGACCGTCAGCGCTTCGAAGTACGTCGGCCCGCGCTCCCCCGGGCCGGAAAGGGCGGCGACGAGAGAGAGGGCGTCGGCCAGGAGAGACTCCGGGACATCCGCCTCGCCGATCCGGATCCGCTCCGTCACCCGGACGAGATGGGGAGATGTGAAGAGCCCCGTCCGGACGCCCGCCGCGTGGAGGAGCGCCGAAAGCGCAGCTGCCGCGGAGCCCTTCCCGTTCGTTCCGGCCACGAGGACGGACCGAAGGCAGCTGTCGGGGCTTCCGAGGGCATCGAGGAGGGCACGGGTTCTCCGGAGGCCGGGCCGCATCCGCTGCGGCCCGAGAGCGTCGAGCCAGGCGAGCCCGTTCACGCTCCGAGGAGCTTCAGGAGCGTCCCGATCGTCGCCTTGAGCCGCGGGCGGGGAACGACGGCGTCCACGAAGCCGTGCTCGAGGAGGAACTCCGACCGCTGGAAGCCCTCGGGGAGCGTCTGCCGGATCGTCTGCTCGATGACGCGGGGGCCCGCGAAGCCGACGAGGGCTTTCGGCTCGGCGAGGATGACGTCCCCCTGCATGGCGAACGAGGCCGTGACGCCGCCCGTCGTCGGGTCGGTCAGGACCGAGATGAACGGAATGCGCGCATCGGCCAGGCGCGCCAGCGCGGCCGAGATCTTCGCCATCTGCATGAGGGAGAGGATCCCTTCCTGCATCCGCGCTCCCCCCGAGGCCGAGACGATGACGAGCGGCCGCCGCTCGCGGAGCGAAAGCTCCACGCACCGCGTCAGGACCTCGCCGACGACCGAGCCCATGGAGCCCCCCATGAAGCCGTAGTCGAGGACGGCGAGGGTGACGGGCGTCCCGTCGAGCGAGCCGGTCCCCGCGACGACCGCGTCGGGGCGTCCGGAGCGCGCCTCGTAGTCCTTGAGCCGGTCGCGGTACCGCTTCGAGTCCTTGAACTTGAGCGGGTCGACGGGGCGGACCTCCCCGAACAGAGGCTGGAACCGCTCCTCGTCGAACAGGAGCCGGAGCCACCCCTCGGCCGGGAGCCGGAAGTGGTGCTGGCATTTCGGACAGACCTGCAGGTTTCTCTCGACCTCTTTCGCGTAGAGGGTCTCGCGGCACCCTTCGCACTTCAGGAAGAGCCCCTCGCCGAGCGAGGCGGATCGCGAGCTGCGGAGGGGCCGCGGGGACTTGTCCTTGCGGAACCACATGGCGGAGGCGAAAGGATGTTACTCGACGGGGCGGCCGAGGGAGACGAGGGGTGTTCCGTCGGGAAGCGGTACGACCCTGGCGGCGACGCCGAAGAGCTCGGAGAGAAGGGGCGCGGTCAGCGTCTCCCGGACGGTCCCGTCGGCCAGGACCCGGCCGGCCGCCAGCAGGACCGCGCGATCGGCGCCTGCGGCGAACTCGAGCCCGTGCGTGGAGAGGAGGACGGCGGATCCGGCGGCCGCGCGGCGCCGGAGAGCCGCAAGGACGACGAGGCGATGGCGGGGATCGAGGCTCGCCGTCGGCTCGTCGAGGAGCATCACCTCGGGATCTCCGGCCAGAACACGGGCGATGAGGACCCTCTGACGCTCGCCGCCGCTCATCTCCCGAAGGTCCGCGCCGGCCAGAGAGGACGCGTCGAGCTCCTCGAGGGCGCTCCGGGCTGCGAAGATGTCGGCCGGGCCCGACGCGGCGAAGCGCGCCCGGTGGGGCATGCGGCCGAGGAGAACGGCGTCGAGAGCGCGCATCGGGAAGAGAGGCTCGAACCCCTGTGGCAGGTACCCGATCCGGCGAGCCGCCTCGCGACGGGGCACCGCCTCGAGAGGCCGATCTCCGAGCAGGACCCGCCCGGATCTCGGGCGGAGCAGCCCCGCGAGGAGCTTCAGGAGCGTCGTCTTGCCGGCACCGTTCTCGCCGAGAAGGGCTACGACGGCCCCTCGAGGCACGTCGAGCGTGATGCCGTGCACCACGTCGTGCTCCCCGTATCCGGCGGTGATCTCCTCGAGCCGCATCACCCCCTCCGCCGCATCAGGACGAGAAAGGCCGGGGCGCCGATGAGCGCGGTCAGGGCCCCCACCGAGATCTCGGCCGGGGCGAAGAGGGAGCGCGCCGCCGTGTCGGCCAGAACGAGAAGAAGGGCCCCCCCCGCGAACGAGAGGAGGAGGAGGGCACGGTGGGAGCGGGCGACGAGGCGCGCCCCGTGGGGCACGAGGAGGCCGACGAAGCCGATGATCCCCGAAACCGACACGGCGGCGGCTGCGAGGAGCGAGGCGGCGAGGTAGGCGCTTCTCTTCACCGACTCGACGGGGACGCCGAGCGTGAACGCGGTTTCCTCGCCGAGGGAGAGGGCGTCGAAGGCCGGCGCGAGGGGGAGAAGCGCGGCCAGGCCGAGGGTCGCGTAGACCGCGAGCGTGCCGGCGGCCTCCCCCGTCGCCCCGGCGAGCGACCCGAGCATCCAGAAGACGAATCCCTGTGTCCTCGCGGCGTCCCCAAAGGAGAGGAGAAAGAGGAGAACCGCCGAGGCGAGAGCGTTCACGACGACGCCCGAGAGAAGCAGCCGGCCGCGGTCGAGACGCCCGCGGACCGAGGCGCCGAGGCCGACGAGAAGGACAGCCGCGAGGGCGCCGAGAAAGGCCGCCAGCGGGAGCGCCGCCCGCCCGAAAACGCCCGCACCCGAGAGTCCGAGAAGAGAGCCGAGGAGCGTTCCGCACGCGGCGCCGCCGGAGACGCCGAGAAGGTACGGATCGGCGAGGGGGTTCTGGAGAAGCGCCTGAAGGGCGGCGCCGGAGAGGGCCAGTGCCCCGCCGACGAGCGCGGCGAGGAGGGCCCGCGGAAGGCGGAGGTCCCTCACGATCGTCACTGCCGCCGGGTCCCCCCGCCCGGCCGCGGCGCGGAGGACTTCGCCCGGCGCCATCGGAACGCTCCCGGCCAACAGCGACAAGAGGAGCGCGGCGGCGAGGAGGAGAAGAAGAACGAACCCCGCCGCCGCGGGGGAAAGGGAGGAGCGGGTCACGGGCGCTCCCGGCCGGGGATGCTCAGGGCGGCGAGGCGCTCGAGCGCGTCGACGAGGCGGGGTCCGGGCCGCTCGAGGAGGGAGCCGGGGATCGCCACGACATGCCCGTGGCGGACGGACGGGACGAGCCGCCACCGGCCGTCGCTCCTGAAGGCCCTGGTGAAGGCGGCGTCGTTCTCGGGTGTCTCGGGCCTCACGATGAGGTCCGGATTCCAGGCGGCCAGCGTCTCGAACGACACGCGGGGCCATTCTCCGGCCTTCTCCGGCACGACGTTTGACAGCCGAGCGCGGACGAGGAGGTCGCCGATGAACGTGGCGGGCCCCGCCACGACCGGCGGATCCGGCCAGATGACGACCAGGACCCGCGGCTTCTCTCCCTTTCGTGAAGCGGCGAGCCTCTCGGCGGCCTCGATCCGCGCCGACAGCGATGCCACGAGGCGGCGGGCGGCACCGCCCTCGCCGATCGCCTCCCCGACCCGCCGGATGTCATCCAGGACGCCCGAGAGGCTCCGTGCCCCGGTGGCGAGGACCGGCAGGCCGAGTGCCTCCAGCTTCTCGTATGCGGCACGGTCCGTGCCGTCGCGCGAGGCGATCACGAGGTCCGGCCGGAGAGCGACGACGCGCTCGAGGTCGGGGACGAAGCCCCCGGTCC
>JBLMYG010000045.1:0-4526 GCA_050258155.1 Acidithiobacillales bacterium | reverse complement strand
TCCGGTACCCGTAAACGACGTTCCGCGGGACCTTCCTCAGGATCAGCGGGATCGAGATGAGCACGAAGACGGCGTCCACCGCGAGGATGGTGACGAGCCCTTTCTCGTAGATGCTCACGGGCGGAACATACATGTAAAGGAGGGGTCAGACCCCTCCTCTACGGACCCCTGCTCTGCTCTCTGCCGAGCGTGACGCCAATCGATCGAGGTTCCTCACGGCGCCATCGTCTCCGCCGTCACCTCCCAGCCCGCGTCGGCGCCTCCCGGCAGCATCTGTCCGCGGTCCTCGCCGACCTCCCTGTCGATGAGCCGGTTGAGCTTCTCGTTCATGGCGAGGACGAGCTCGCGATGCTTCGTGCCGTTCATCGCGAGGTTGTTCATCTCCAGCGGATCCGCCTCGACATCGAACAGCTCGACGTCGTTGAAACGGTAGACGTCTTCCAGGGTCGTCGGCCGGTTGTGCTGCTTCGGTGAGAAGTAGCGCGCGAAGACGTAACGCCCGTCGTAGACCGACCGAATCGCGCCGCGCTTCATCATGTCGGGAACGATGCCGGCGCTCTCGAGCTGGTCCGGCTTTCCCCCCTTCTGGATGTTCTCGACGGCCTTCAGGAGGTAGTCCCCGTCGAGGTAGGCGAACATGTTGTAGTTGAAAAGGACGCCCTCGCCGGATGGCGCAACGTCGGCCTTCCCGGGGTCGGCGAGCAGACCGGACAGGTCGCGGCCGGGGATCCCTCTCGTGATGGCGGCCCGCCTTTCCGGCGCCGCGCCGGTCAGCGCCACGAGCGTCGGTGCGATGTCGAGATGCGAGGTGACGGCTCGGCAGTGGCGGCCCCCCGGGTGGGCCGGGTGGACGACGACGAGCGGTACCTGGTTCTGCTCCCGGTAGACGACCGCGCCCTTGGCGTGGAGCTGGTGGGCGCCGTCCATGTCGCCGTGATCCGCGGTGAGGATCATGATCGTCCGTTCGGTGAGGCCCGCTGCGTCGAGCTCGGCCAGGACCGTGGCGATGTTCCGGTCGACATCGCGCAGGCAGTTCAGGTAGTAGTTGTGCCGCCGGCGCCAGCGGGCCTCCTCGTTCGGGATGGCGCCGACGAGGGCGTCGTGCGACCTGAGGAAGTCGCGGTGCGCCGGGGGCCGGCCCGGCGCGTCGAGCGGCTGCGCGTGGTTCGGCGGAAGCTGGAAGTCCCACTGTCTGGCATAGAGCGGGTCGACCGGATCGCGCGCGACGTGGGTGATCCCGCGCTTCGCCTGGACGACCGTGCCCGGCGCGTCGGTGTCGTAGAACATGACGTCGTGCGGGTTGACGAGGTTGACGGTGAGGAACCAGGGCGTGCCGTCCGCGGCCAGCTCGCGCCCTTTCCCGCGCAGCCAGCTCCCCGCCATGGCGGCGATGACTCCGTCGTGCAGGTAGCCCCCCTGCGTGTGGGCGATGATGTCGCCGACCCCGAAGTAGTCGGAGAAGCCGTAGGCCTCCATCTCCTGCGTGAAGATCTTCGTCGGGGTGCCGAGCTTGTTGACGGTCTCGAACTCCTTGGTCAGGTGCCACTTCCCCTTATAGGCCGTGTAGTAGCCCGCCTCGCGCAGCATGTGCCCCAGGGTCCGGATCTCGGTGGACAAGCTGCCGATCCAGGGGAAGTTCGTGTTGTCGAACATCTTCGTCTGCTGGATGTGCTGGCCGGTGTAGATGACCGACCGCGAAGGGGTGCAGACGCAGGAGTTGATCCGGTGGTTCAGGAAAGACGTCCCCTGCTTCAGCAGCCGCTCGTGTGCGGGGAGGCCGAGTCCGGCCGGCAGCTCGCCGGGCCGGAAGAAGCGCTCCTGGTCGGTCAGGAGAAACAGAATGTTGTACGGACCCGTTCCGCGCGCCGGACCGCCGGGGGGCGGGACCGCGTCGTTGTCGGCTCCGTGCCCTTCGGCGCGGCCGACGCCGGCGCCCAGCGCCATCGCTCCGAGGCCGGCAACGCGCAGAAAGTCGCGGCGGGTGTTGGCGGCGTCTCGATCGTGATCGTGCCTCATGGTCCCCCTTCCCTTGATTCCCAAAAATTCGGCGTCAGGCGTGCCAATGGGTGATTCAACCAGGGATGCGCGGGATCACGTCGCATTCGTCCTCTTCGAATCCCAGTAGATGTAACCGATGAGGACGAGATAGAGGCCGAGGGCGAGGAGCTCCGCTCCCGTTCCCTCCCCGTGGGCGAAGCTGAAGCCGAGCGGGCCGAGGCTCATCTTTGTCTTGAGGAACTTCAGGAGCGCGGCGATGACCCCCATGATGGCGCCGCCCGCGATGAAGCCCGACGCGATGAGGGTGCCGCGCTGGGTTCGGGCCGCCGCCAGCTTCTCGTCCTTCCCGGCCGACTTCGCCACGAAGTGGGCCACGAGGCCGCCGACGAGGAGGGGCGTGTTCAGCTCCTGGGGGATGTACATCCCGAGGGCGAAGGCGAGCGACGGCACGCCGATCATCTGCATCGTCATGGCCACGAGAGCGCCGACGCCGTAGAGGAGCCACGGCACCGGCTCGTTGGACATCAGCGTCTTGATGACCGCGGCCATGGCGTTGGCCTGCGGGGCGACCAGGACCTCGCTCTCCGGATGGGCCGCAGACGGGGCGAAGCCGTAGGCCTGGTTGAGAAGCAGGATGACGGCCCCCACCGTCAGCGAGGCCACGATCGTCCCGAGGAACTTGGACCGCTCCTGCACGGCCGGCGTGGCGCCGATCCAGTAGCCGATCTTCAGGTCGGTGATGAGCCCTCCCGCCATGGAGAGGGCCGTGCAGACGACCCCGCCGATCAGGAGCGCCGCCAGCATCCCGCCCGGGCCGGAGAGGCCCGCCTGAACGAGGAAGACCGATGTCAGGATGAGCGTCATCAGCGTCATCCCGGACACCGGGTTCGTCCCGACCGTGGCGATGGCCTGCGCGGCCACCGTCGTGAAGAGAAACGAGATGACGACGACGACGGCGAGAGCGATGAGCGACTGGGGGGTGGCGCCCGCCGAGGCGCCGACAACGCCGAAGCGGAAGAAGAGCCCGGTGCAGACGGCCACGGCCAGGATCCCGGCCAGGACGAGGCCCATGGGGATGTCCCGGTCGGTCCGCTCGGCGGCCGGGGCGGCGCCCCGGCGCTTCCCGCCGAAGAGCTCCTTGAATCCGAGGCCGAAGGCCTTGGCGATGATCCGCCAGCTCCGGAGAATTCCCATGATCCCGGCCGCCGCGATTCCTCCGATGCCGATGTGCCTCACGTACGTCCGGAAGACGTCCTCCGCGGACATCCCGCCGATGAACGTCCCTGCACCTGCAGGCGGGACCGTCACAGGGAGATGCGCCCCGAAATGGGCGACGAGGGGGACGAGAAGGAACCAGGAGACGAAAGAGCCGGCGCAGATGATGGCCGAATACTTGAGGCCGATGATGTAACCGAGGCCCATCACCGACGCCAGGACGTCCAGCTTGAAGACGAGCTTCGCCTTGTCGGCGAGGTCCCTGAGGAAGGGAATGGAGCGCGTGGTGAAGACCTCGGCGAAGGCTTCGAGGTGGATGATCAGGAAGTCGAAGATCCCGCCGACGGCGGCGGCGGCCGCGAGGACCCGCGCCTGCTGGCCCCCCGCCTCGCCCGCCACGAGGACCTCCGTCGTGGCCGTGGCCTCGGGGAAGGGGAGCTCCCCGTGCATCTCCCTGACGAAGTAGCGGCGGAGCGGGACGAGGAAAAGGATCCCGAGCGTCCCGCCGAGGAGTGCCACCAGAAACAGCTTCACGAGGTTGACGTCGAGGCCGAGGATGAAGAGGGCGGGAAGGGTGAAGATCGACCCCGCCACGACGAGACCCGATGCAGCCCCGATCGACTGGACGATGACGTTCTCCAGGATCGTGGACCGCCGCTTGAAGGCGTAGCCGAGTCCCACGGCCAGGATCGAGATCGGGATGGCCGCCTCGAAGACCTGCCCGACCTTGAGGCCGAGGAAGGCCGCCGCGGCCGAGAAGACCGCGGCCATCACGATCCCGAGGCCGGCGGAGCGGCCGGTGAACTCCGCGACGGGCTGCCGTGCCGGGATGATGGGACCGTAGGTCTCGCCCTCCTTCAGGGGGCGGTAGGCGTTCTCGGGCAGCGTCCGGCGGGTCGTCTCCAAAGAAGGACCTCCGAAGGGTCGTTGAACGGGGAGGCAGCGCAGCTTACGGGGGGCTCCGCGTGAACGCAAGGAAAGCGAACGGGCGATACTCTGCCGGGCGGCGGGTTCGCCGCGCCGCGAGGAGACAGAGATGCTGACCGGTCTCGACCGCCATGTCGCCCAGGCCATCCTCGGAATCGACACGCTCTGGGGTGGCGACGTCCTGAATCCCTCCGGCACAGGTCGGTTCATCGCCGACTGCTGGTTCTCCGACGAGAAGCTCCCCGTTGCGTACACCCATTCCGCAGCGGCGCGCCTCCGGGCGACGGGCGGCGTGACGGCGAAGGCGATCGACCTGACTGCCGTGGCCGCCTACCTCGCCGAGGTGGACGTCAAGGGCTCGATCGAAGCCGTGGCCGCCGAGGGGA
>JBLMYG010000044.1:0-8551 GCA_050258155.1 Acidithiobacillales bacterium | reverse complement strand
GCGTGCCTCTCTGCGGGAACGGCCGCGGCCCAGGCGTTCGTCGTCGGAGCCGGAGGCTCGCTCCTCGGCGATCAGGGCCCGGACGTCGTCGACAACGGATTCAACCGGTGGGGTGGTTACGTTTTCGGCGAGATGGCGCTCGGGGGTCCCAACTCGCGGCAGGACGGGTTCCTGCAGTTCCGGTTCGCCTACACCTCCCTCCCCGGAGCGGCGGCGGACGCGCCCGACATCGATGCCTGGTCGGGGTTCGCCCTCATCTGCTACCGCTTTCGCGAGACCTGGTGGGAGGGGGGCCTTTTCGGGGGTGTGGGTCTCTACCGGATCCTGCCGAAGAGCCTCGAGCCGGGGCAGGTCGCCGTCGACCCTGCGCAGACCGTCGCAGGTTTCGCGGTTGGCGCCCAGTCGCTGTTCTGGGTCAGCCGGCAGTTCGACGTCCGGCTGGAGGTTGCGGGAAACTTTCCGCTCACGGATTACCGGCACACCCTCATCGTCGTGACCGCCGGGGTCGGCTACCACTTCTAAAGTCCTGATCGCGTCCCGTCCCGAGGCCCGTCAAAGTACGGTGGGACCCGCCCGATCTTTCGGATCGGGCGGGACTTGCGGCGGCAGGATGTGAGATGTGCGGATTAGATGCAGGAGGGAAGTAAATGGCGGGCCCGCCGGCCCGAGGGCCGGCGGCTTCTGGGGTTGGAGCTGAAGATCACGTGCATATCGGTTTCCCTTATGTCGTTTCGATCTCCTGTACTGTTATACGCAAATCGGGTGCCCCTGGTTTGCCCGGAAGCAGGTTGAGGGACAGGCTCTTTTATTCCAATGGCTTAAGACCCGTTTCCGACCGAATGGCCGTTCGGCCTCTTATCCCTTCTGGGCGCCCTTAGTGGACGAAATGACACCCTGCGAGGGCGTCTTCGAGACTCAGGCTTCGCCGGTCAAAGGCAGGAGGGTGGAGTCCTTCTTCACGGAGAGCGATAGCTCGACGCGCGTTCGGGCCACACCGCGTAGCGTCTGGAGTCTCTCTCTCAGGATCCGCTCGAGGTGATCGACGTCCCGTGCCCGCACCTTGAGGCGGTAGCCGAACTCGCCGGAGATGGCACAGCACTCCTGAACGTCCGGAAGAGACTCGATTTCCTCGAGGAAGGGGCGTTCGAAGCGGGGATGCTCGAGGCCGATGTCGACGTAGGCGACGAGCGGCATTCCGAGGAGCCGCGGATCCAGCAGGGCCGTGAAGCGGCGAATGAAGCCGCGTGTCTCCAGCTTCTTGATCCTCTCGTTCACGGAGGGCGTCGTCAGGCCCACGGACTCCGCGATCCGGGCCTGCGACATCTTGCCGTCGCGCTGAAGCAGGTCGAGGATCTGACGATCGATCTCGTCCATAAAAAATTCGGGCCTTCGGCGGCGCAGGCCGAATTTTATTTGGAGCGGACCGTGGAATCAACCGGAGGCTGAGTGGCGGCCTCCTCTGCTTCGAGGTCGAGTCCCTTCGGCAGGACGACCACGCCCCCGTCCGATACGTGGAACCGGCGCCGGTCCTCCTCCTCGTCGAATCCGATCTCGATCTTCGCGGGGATCCGGACCCCCTTGTCGGCGATCACGCGGCGAAGCCGCGCGTGGCGTCCCACCTCCACGCCGTCCATCAGGACGCATTCCTCGATGTGCGAATAGGAGTTGACGCGGACGCGCGGGAAGAGGATCGAGCGGTTGATCGTGCCGCCCGAGATGATGCAGCCCGCCGCGACCATCGAGTCCGTTGCGAGGCCGACGCGCTGGGACGCCGCGTCGGCGAAGACGAACTTGGCCGGCGGGAGCTGCGGGGCATGGCTCTTGATCGGCCACTTCGTGTTGTAGAGGTTCAGCGGCGGCGTCACGGAGATCAGGTCCATGGAAGCGTCCCAGTACGAATCGATGGTCCCGACATCGCGCCAGTAGGGCGCGAGGTCCTCCTCGCCCGGCACGCGGCTCGTCGAGAAGTCGTACGCGAAGAGGCTGGCGCCGCCATGGAGCGCGGCGGGGATGATCGTTTTCCCGAAGTCGTGGGAGGTGTCCTGGAGCGCGTCGTGCTCGAGGGCCTCGATCAGGAAGTTGGCGCGGAAGATGTAGTTTCCCATCGAGGCGAGGGCGAGAGCGGGATGCGACGGAAGGGGTTTCGCCGCCTTCGGCTTCTCCTCGAACCCGACGACGCGGCCCGAGGCGTCGACCTCGAGAATGCCGAACCGCGACGCCTCGGCGACCGGAACGGGGATCGCCGCGATCGTGAGGTCGTGGTCCCCCTCGTCGTGGAACGTCATCATCGGCTTCACGTCCATCGTGTAGATGTGGTCGCCGCCGAAGATGCAGACGTGCTGAGGCTCCATGTCGAAGATCAGGTTCAGGTTCTGGAAGACGGCGTCCGCGGTGCCGCGGAACCAGTGCGGGCCGCGCCGCATCTGTGCCGGGACGGGATCCACGAACTCGCCGATGTCGAAGGTCAGCCGCCAGGTCCGGATGATGTGCTCGATGAGGGAGTTCGACTTGAACTGGGTGAGGACCTTGATCTTCCGGAGGCCCGAGTTCACGAGGTTGTTGAGGACGAAGTCGATGATCCGGTAGCGGCCGCC
Organism: Acidithiobacillales bacterium; assembly: GCA_050258155.1. Classification (GTDB taxonomy): domain Bacteria; phylum Acidobacteriota; class Thermoanaerobaculia; order UBA5066; family UBA5066; genus DAOMFB01. The sequence continues at coordinate 5,957 of JBLMYG010000044.1, read as the reverse complement.
GAACGGGACGGCGGGCTTGGCCCGGTCGCGTGTGAGCGGGAAGAGCCGCTCGCCCATGCCGCCGGCGAGGACCATCGAGAGTACGTCGCGATGCTGGGCGATTTTCACGCTGGCTCCCGATGCCGTCCTTTCGGCCCTCGCGCTTCCGCCGCGCTGGCCCCGCGGACGAGCCCCCGCTAATCTTAGGGCCGCCGCCTCCGGCCGGCAGCGTCAAACTCGATGAGAAACCCGTACGAGGTCCTCGGCGTCGACCGCCGCGCCACCGACGCGGAGATCAAGAAGGCGTACAGGCGCCTCGCGAGGAAGCACCATCCGGACGTGAACCCGGGGGACCCGGCGGCCCAGAAGAAGTTCCAGGAGATCGCGGCCGCGTACGAGGTCCTGAAGGATGCCAAGCGGCGCCAGCACTTCGACCTGACCGGCGAGACGGGGCCGATGCCGCCGCCGGGAGCGCCGCGCGGCGCCGGGGGCCCCTTCCCGGGTGGCGGGCCGGGCGGCGGCTTCCGCTGGCAGGGAGATTTCGGCGACCTCTTCTCGGAGCTCTTCTCGCGCGCCGGCGCCGGCGGAGGAGTCGGAGGTCCCTTCGGCGAGGAGGAGGAGGACGAGGACGCGGCAGCGGAGCTGACGGTCCCGTTCCGCGACGCCGTTCTGGGCGGGACGGTCGCTTTCCGCGCGCGGCTGCCGCGGCGCTGCCGGCGCTGCGGCGGGACGGGCCGCGTCGGCGGCGCGCCCTGCCCGACCTGCCGGGGCTCGCGGACGGTCGTCGAGAACGAGAAAGTCACGGTCCGCATCCCGCCCGGGGTGGCGACCGGCTCGAAGATCCGCGTCCCGGGGAAGGGCCTCTCGGAGCAGGGAGATCTCTACCTCTCGCTGACCGTCGAGCCGCACCCTTACTTCGGCCGGGAAGCGGACGACATCCTGGCCGAGGTCCCGGTCACCGTGGCCGAGGCGTACCTCGGCGCCGAGATCGGTGTCCCGACGATCCGCGGCGTCGTCCGCGCGAAGATCCCCCCGGGCACCGCGAGCGGCCAGAAGTTTCGCCTGAAAGGGTACGGAGTCGAGAACCGGAGAACCGGCACGACGGGAGACCATTACTACCGCGTCCGCGTGGCGATCCCCCGGCGCCACACGCCGGACGGGCGGGCAGCCGCGGAGACCCTCGACCGCCTTTACGACCGCGACCCGCGGTCCGACCTGCCGAAGGGGCTCTGAGAAGAAAAGCCGGGCGCGTCCCGCCCCGTGGCCTCAGGGATCCGTATCGTCGTCGTCGGTCCCCCCGGCCTCGGCATCGATCCCGTCTTCGCCCTCCGCTCCGGGCTCCGGAAGGCGCGGCAGGGCGGGCGGAGGGGTGTCACCCTGCACGGAGCGCCGGAATTCCGTCTGGAGTTTCTTGAAGGCGATGAACTCACGCACCTCGCGGCGGGCTTCCGGGGCCAGCGCCTCCCAGTCGCGGGAGAGCTCGGGGTCGTCGGGAAACGCCGGCGGGGAGGGAGGCTCCGCGGGGGCCGGCTCGCCGAAGAACTGGCTCATCGAGAGCTCGAAGACCTGCAGGATCCTGAAAAGGATGTCGAGGCCGACCTTGTACTCCCCGTTCTCCATCCGCGACAGGTCCGACTGCGTCACTCCGATGCGCGCCGCGAGGTCGGCCTGCGTCAGATGCCGGCTCTTCCGGATCTGGCGGATCTTCTGCCCGACGAGCCGGATCTGTCTGTTTCGCGGCAGAGGCAAGGTCCTGTCCCTCCTCTCCGGACACGATATTCTCTCACAGCATGGGGCCTGAGAGGCCCTTTCCGCCGTGCGACGATCCCTCTTCCTCTTCTCCGAGCTGCTCCGCCGGGACCTCTCCACCCGCTACGCCGGGAGCTTCGGTGGGCCCCTCTGGGCGCTTCTCAACCCGGTCATCCTCTGCGTCCTCTACAGCTTCGTCTTCGCCTTCGTCATCCGTCTCCAGCCCCCCGCGGGCTTTCCGGGCTCCTACGCCGAGTTTCTCCTCGGGGGCCTCCTGCCGTGGCTGGGGATGCAGGAGGCGGTAGCGCGCTCGACGACCTCGATCTCCGAACAGGGACATCTGGTCAAGAAGCTCCGGTTCCCGGTCGAGCTGCTCGTCGCCTCGAGCGCCGCGGCGGCGCTCGTCCTCCAGCTCGTCGGCCTCGCCGTCCTCGGAGGCTTCGTCATCGCCTCGGGGCGGGGGGCCGCGCAGCCGCTCGTCTTCACGGCAGCGCTCGCGTTCGAGGTCGTTCTCCTGGCCGGGCCATGCCTTCTTCTCGCCACGCTCAACGTCTTCTTCCGCGATCTGGCGCAGCTGGTCGGGCCGCTTCTGACGGTCGTTCTCTTCACGACGCCGATCCTCTATCCCTCTTCCCTCGTCCCTTCCTTGCTCGCGCCGCTTCTCCCTCTCAACCCCGTAGCCGACCTCGTCTCGCTCTATCGCGCTTCTCTCTTCGGCGGGCCGATCCCGCCGGCGGCGCGGCTTCTGGCCTGGACCGCGGCGTTTCTCCTCGCCGCCGTCCTCTGCCACCGGCTCTTCCGGCGGAGCCGGCCGGCCTTCTCGGACTTGCTCTAGAATCCGGCCCTCTTTTCTCCCGCGGGGCCCGAGGCCCGCGGCTCTTGGTGCGCCGAAAAGGAGTCCTCGTGAACAGCCTTGCCCGCGCTCTCACCCTGGCTCTCTGTGCCGTTCTCGCGACCGCCTGCTCGCAGACCCCCGCACCGAAGCCGACACCCGCCCCGACGCCGACTCCGGCGCCGCCTCATGCCGCCCCGATGACCCTTCCCGAAGCCCTCGCTGGCGGGAAGCATCCGGTGGCGGGAGAGGAGGAAGGGGAGGAAGGCGAAGCGCACGCGAAGCGCGTGGAGATCATCGTCGATCCGGCCACGGGAAAGCGCCTTAAGAAGATCCCGAAGGATCCGACGATGTTCGTCAAGAACGGCCGTCTCTTCAGCACGATCGTCAGCGACCCGAAAGGGGTCGAGCTGGTGAAGATGGACGAGGGCTACTACTACGTCGAGGCCGAGCCCGAGCTTTCGCCCGAGGAGCTTGCCCGAAGGCGGGCCGCCGAGGCGCAGGCCGCTGCGGGGCTCCCTCCGGTCTGGGAACTGCCGAAGGAAGAGGCGGAGGTCGTCACACCTCCCGTATCGCAGAAGAAGATCCGGCTGGAGAACCTTTCGGAAGGACTTCCGAAGGCCGGGATCTGGCGCGACAACTTCGCCCTCGCCGATCTCGACGGCGACGGGCGACCCGAGATCGTCTCGCCGCCGCCCCGCCTTTCGGCAGAGGGCCTCCGGATCTTCAAGTGGGCCGGCGACCGGTGGAGATCGGTCACGCCGCAGATGGAAAACCCCGAGGGCCTCCACATCGCTTACGGCGGCGTGGCCGTCGGCGACATCGACGGCGACGGCCGGAACGACATCGTCTGGGGCGGGCATGGCGGCGGAATGTGGGGCGCCTACAACCTCGGAGACTTCCGGTTCCGGATCGAATCGCACGGCCTGCCGCGCACCATCTCGACGCGCGCGGTGGCCGTCGGCGACATCGACGGCGACGGGAAGAACGACATCCTCGCCGTCTCCGACATGCCCGAGATCCTTCAGGCAGGTGGAAAGCCGCACGCTACGCCGAGCGGCTACATCGAGGGGTACGACGTGCGCGCCTTCATCAACCAGGGCAGCCGCTTCGCCGAGCTCGTCTCGGGACTCGACGACAGGCCATGCTTCGCGTACAGCCTCGCCCTTTCGGCCAGCCCCGCCGACGGCGGCGCGCCGTTCTTCGTCTCCGGCTGCCGGTACAGCCACGGCGTCAACGTCCTCTACGAGTTCGACCGGTCGAAGATGGCTTTCCGGAACGTCGGTTCCAAAGTGGCCGAGAACTACGCGGTCCACCTCGGGTCCGCCGTCGGGACCTACAGGAAGCTGCCGGCGGCGGTCGTGACCTGGATGAAGAACACGCCGATCAGCGCTCAGCCTGACATCACGGGGGATGGCGTCTCGATCTACTACCGCGAGGACGGGGCGTGGAAGCGAAAGCGCGTTTTCAAGCGGGTCGGCTCCGAGCGGGGCAGGTCGGCGGGGATCGCCGTGGGAGACCTCGACGGGGACGGGCTGGACGACGTCGTTTTCGCGGACGACCTGACGAAGAAGGTCCGGGTCTTCTTCCAGACCCCCTCCGGAGGATTCGAGGAGCTGGATCCCTCCCTCGAGCCCGCCTTCACGAACTCTCCATCATCCGTTCGGATCGCCGACGTCGACGGGGACGGGCGCCTCGACATCGTCTTGATGATTCACTACTTGACGGGCCAGGAGACGCGCGGAGGGGGCTTCCGGTTCTTCCGGAATCTGCCCTCGAAGTGACGATATGGGGGGGCAGCATAATTCTTCCGAAACCTCTTGACTTCCCGGAATTTCGCCCCTAACGTATCCACCAACGATGCGGCAAACGCATGTTTCCGCCCCTGATGTTGTCGTGATTCGAGCGGAGGTGTCTCCGCTTTCTGGCCGAGGAACGACTAAAGTAACGGAGGTGATTTCCTATCGCGGTCGGGCGAACGTCGGCGTGTCAACCCATTTCAACTCCAGATAAAGCAAACTGGTAGGAGAGAAAATGAAGAAACTGACCGTATTCGTAGCGCTCGCCCTCCTGGCGGTGGCGGGGACGGGCTACGCGGTGACCTGCGCGTACGACAACGTGCCGGGCGCCACGCTGCTCATTCCCTACTTCCGCGTCGGCGGGACAGTGGACACCAGCGGGTACATCACCACCGTCGGGACGGACACGAAGGTCTCCTTCACGAACGTGTCGGACCCGGGCATCATCGCCCACGTCACAGTCTGGAACAAGTACTCAAAGGCGGTTCTCGACTTCAACGTTCCGATGACCGGGAAGGACGTCGCCTTCTTCAACATGAGCGACATCCTGAACGGCAAGCTGAACGTGAACCTGCCGCAGTATGACAACGTCGACTTCCCCGACGACGTCTGCGGCATCAACAGCACCGGCACCGTTTACAACGCCACGCCGTTCATCGGCTGGGCGTCGACCGAATTCCTCCGCTTCGCGAACCCGCTGGCCGCGGTCGGGGGGCTCGATCCCTTCATCTCGGTCTCCAAGTACGCGACGCCGGACGCTTTCGCCGCGTTCCGGGCCAGCGTCATGGACTCGCTCGACGAGTCGGGCGACATCAGGGCCATGCAGACCTCGGCGGGAGCGAACATCCTCGACGACGAGAACCCGGCCTGCGGCGTCGGCTCGGCTTCCGCCGCGACCCTCAAGGGCGAGTTCTCGGGCTATCTCACCGTCGACGTGGTGAACTACTGCACCAACTTCTTCCCCGATCAGGCGCAGTTCTACGAGAACGACGCCATCGCGACGTCGGGGTGGGGCGAATCCGGCTACACGCCGAACGTCCTGATCGGCGACGTCTTCTACGTCGACCCGACGGCCAACTCCGGGAACATCAGCGGTGACCAGGCCGTGGCCCAGGAGTTCGACGAACGCCTCGACTGGACCGATCCGGCCGTACCGCCCGACACCTTCTTCGGCCGCTTCGTGTCGGCGCTCTCCACCTGCGAGCAGTCGGGTGGTGGCGGCTGCACGACGCCGGGTCCGGCCCCGTTCTTCTTCGGCGGCGACGGCCGCGAGCCGCTCGGCGACCGGTACGGCTTCCGTTTCCTCTCCGACGTCCCGAATGGGCTCCGCTCGTGGGCCCTCGTCTGGCGCGGCGACACGGTCGTGACGCCGACAGGCGTGAACTACAACCTGTGCGGCTGGCTCAAGGGCACCTCCACCATCGCGCCGGGCTCGAAGGGCTACGGCTTCTACGACACCAACCACCAGCTCACGATCGCGACGTACGACAACGACGAGAGCCTCTTCGTCCCGTCGACTCCGGGCGGCCCGTCGGGCGGCGGTCCTCCGGTGACACCGGTCGACTTCTTCTTCCTCGAGTCGCAGCGGGTCGACCTGC
>JBLMYG010000043.1:0-11481 GCA_050258155.1 Acidithiobacillales bacterium | reverse complement strand
GCGGGAAGAGCGACGACCCGGAAAACACGCGGGCTGACGCGCTCCGTGAGGGCGCGGATCGTGCCGCCCTTGCCGGCGCCGTCCCGCCCCTCGAAGATGACGATGATCCGGAGCCTCTTCTCCTTCACCCACTCCTGAAGGTGGCAAAGCTCGACCTGCAGGCGTCGAAGCTCTTTCTCGTATTTCCGGGCCTTCAGCTTCGGCTTGGCTGGATCCGTTTTCTTCCTCGCCACGGGTCGCTTCCTCCTCTCCTTCCCAGGCTTTCGCGAAGCCGCCGGTTCCTCCAATCTACTGCTGCGCCGAAGCCGGCGTGGCTGCCGGCGATTCCCAGCCGGGGCTCTGGATGTTCCACCCCCCGCCGAGGGCCTTGTAGATGTCGACGAGGTTGCTCAGTCGGTCGGAGCGAGACCGTGCCAGCGACTGCTCGGCGGGGTAGAGTTGCTGCATCGCGTAAAGGACCTCGAAGTAGCTCGACAGGCCCGCGGTGTAGCGGACGTTGGCGAGCCGGACCATCTCCCTGTACTGGTCGACCGTTCGGGCGAGGGACGCCTCCGACGCGGCGATCTTCTCGCGGGCATAGAGGACCGTCGTCGTCTCCGCGAAGGCGTTCGTGACCGTCTGCTCGTACTGGATCTTCGCCTGCTGCCACCGGGCGACGGCCGCGTCGTATTCGCTCCGGAGCCTCCCTCCCTGGAAGAGGGGTCCCACGAGGCCGGCGGCGATCGACCAGGCCTTGCCCGCCGCAAAGAGGTTCGAGACGTCCGGGCTGACACCGCCGAAGAATCCCGTCAAGCTGATCGTCGGGAAGAAGTTCGCCATCGCCACGCCGACGTCGGCGTTGGCCGCGACGAGCTGCTGCTCGGCCTGCCGGATGTCCGGCCGCCGCTCGAGCAGCTCGGACGGGAGCCCGGCCGGCACCTCGGGAGGAAGCGCCTGCTCCGTCAACGGTGCGCCCCGGGGAATCGGCGCGGGATTTCGGCCGAGCAAAAGGTTCAGGACGTTCTCGGTGGCCTCGATCTGCCGCTCGATGAGGGGCACCTGAGCGGCGACCTGCTCGAGGGCTGCAGCGGAATACGTGGTCTGGATTGCGGACGCGGCGCCCCCTTCGAGCTTCCGCTGGAAGAGGTCCGTCGTCCCCTGGAAGGCGGTGACGGTGTTCTTCGCGATGGCGAGCTCCGCGTCGAGCTCCCGGAGCGAGAAGTAGGACTGCGCGACACCCGACACGAGGGACAGGATCACGCCGCGCCGCGCCTCCTCGGTGGCGAGGTACCGCGCCTTGGCCGCCTCGCTCTGCCGCCGGACCCGTCCCCAGAGGTCGATCTCCCACCCGAAGTTCACGTTGGCGTTGACGCGGTTCACGGTCGTCGAGCCGGGCACCACGTAGGTCGACGTGAGCCCTCGCGAGACACCCCCTCCGTAGCCGACCTGCGGAAAGAACTCCGAGCGCGCGATCCCGGCCTGGGCCCGGGCTTCCTCGACGCGCGCGGCAGCGAGCTGGACGTCGTAGCCGCTGCGAAGGGCCTCGTCGATCAATCCTTTCAAGGTCTCGTCCTGAAAGATCTCCCACCAGGCCTGGTTCGCGAGCGACGGCGTTGGAGCGGGCGGCCCCTGCACCTCGCGGTACTGGTCGGGGACGGAGACCACGGGCTGCTTGTAGTTCGGGCCGACGGCGCAGCCGGCGGTCAGGACGAGGACGATGGCGGAGGCGAAGGTCCTTCTCACGTCAGTGTCCTCCGCCGGCCGGAGGCGTTGCGGGGACGGGCAGCGGCTTGGTCTTCTGTCCACGGGTCGCGAGGCGCTCGATGATGACGTAGAGGAACGGGATCAGGAAGATGGCGAGCGCCGTGGCGGCGCCCATCCCCACGATGACGACGGTGCCGAGGACCTTGCGGGACACGGCCCCCGAGCCGGAAGCGGTCCAGAGCGGCACGCAGCCGAGGAGGAAAGCGAAGGAGGTCATCAGGATCGGACGCAGCCGAAGCTTCGCCCCTTCGAGCGCGGCGTCCACGACGTCCATCCCCTTCTCGTCCTTCTGGAGCTTGGCGAATTCGATGATCAGGATGGCGTTCTTGGCGGCGAGGCCGATGAGCATCACGAGGCCGATCTGGCCGTAGACGTCCAGATCGAACCCGCGCATCAGGAGCCCCAGAAAGGCGCCGAAGACCGCGACCGGCACCGAGAGGAGGACGCTGAAGGGGAGCGACCAGCTCTCGTAGAGCGCGGCGAGGATGAGAAAGACGAAGACGAGGGAGAGGACGAAGACGCGTCCGCCCGCCCCTGCGGCCTTGATCTCCTGATAGGACATGTCCGCCCAGTCGTACCCCATCTCGCGTGGCATCGCCTCCCGGAAGACCGCTTCGAGTGCCGCGGCGGCCTGCCCCGAGCTGTAGCCGGGCGCGGGGAGGCCGGTGATCTGCGCGGCCCGAAAGAGGTTGAAGCGGTTGGTGAACTCGGGGCCCGCGATCCCTCGCGTCGTCGTGACGGCGGAGAGCGGCACCATCTTGCCGTCGTTGTTCTTCACGTAGAACTGGTTGATGTCTTCGACCTTGACGCGGCCCGTCGGCTCGGCCTGCAGGAAGACCTTCCACTGGCGTCCGAAGCGGTTGAACTGGTTCACATAGATGCCGCCGAGGAAGGCCTGCAGCGTCTGGTAGACGTCGCCGACGGCGACGCCCTGCTTCAGGACCTTGTCGCGGTTGATGTCGGCGAAGATCTGGGGGACCGAGGCCCGCCAGACGCTGTTGACGTTGGCCAGCTCGGGACGCTTGCGGGCGGCCTCCAGGAACTTCTGGAGGTTCTGGTTCAGGAAGTCGACGGATCCGCCGCTCCGGTCCTGGAGCCAGAAGGAGAAGCCTCCTCCCGTCCCGAGGCCCTGGATGGCCGGAGGCGGAAACGCGAACGCGTTCGCCTCGAGGATCTTGCCGCGCAGCTCCGCGTTCAGACGCCGGATGATCGCAGCGGCTTCCATCTCCTTCCCCTTGCGCTCCTCCCACGGCTCGAGCGAGACGAAGTAGAAGGCGGTGTAAGGGGCCGAGGCACCGGCGAGAAGGCTGTAGCCCGCGACGGTCGTGACGTACTGAACCCCCTTGGTCTCGCCGAGCAGCTTCTCGATCGTCTGGCAGACGGCGTCGGTCCGCTGGAGCGACGAGGCGTCGGGGAGTTGGACGTTCATGAAGAAGTACCCCTGGTCCTCCTCCGGCAGGAAGCCCGAGGGGAGCCTCTTGCCGAGGAGACCGGAAAGCGCGAAGAACCCGGCGAGGATCAGGAGGCTGACGAGGGTCTTCCGGATGAGGGCGGCGGACACCTTGACGTAGCCGTTCGTCGCCTTTCCGAAGCCGCGGTTGAAGGCGGCGAAGAACCGGCCGAGCGGCCCCTTCGCTTCCTTCTTCGGCTTCAGGATCAGCGAGGCCAGCGCCGGCGAGAGCGTCAGGGCGTTGAAGGCCGAGATCAGGACCGAGACGGCGATTGTGACCGCGAACTGCATGTTCATGCGGCCCTGGATCCCCCCCATGAAGGCGACCGGAATGAAGACGGAGGAGAGGACGAGCGCGATCCCGACGACGGGCCCCGAGACCTCCTTCATCGCCCTGAGGGTGGCCTCCTTGGGCGAGAGGCCGTGCTCGATGTGGTGCTCGACGGCTTCCACGACGACGATGGCGTCGTCCACGACGAGGCCGATCGCAAGCACCAGCCCGAAGAGCGACAGCGTGTTGATGGAGAAGCCGAGCATCGGGAAGAACGCGAACGTACCGATGAGGGAGACGGGGACGGCGAGGAGCGGGATGAGGGTCGCGCGCCACCCCTGCAGGAAGAGGAACACGACGATGATGACGAGGATGATCGCCTCGTAGAGCGTCTTCGTGATCTCCTTGATCCCTTCGGTGACCGGGAGCGTCGTGTCGAGGGCGACCACGTAGTCGAGATCGTCCGGGAAGCGCTCCTTCAGCTCCTTCATGGTCTTCTTGACGCCCTCGGCGACCGCGATGGCGTTGGAGCCCGGGACCTGGAAGATGCCGATCGGGCAGGAGGGCTTGCCGTTCAGGCGCGCGCGCTGCTGGTAGTTCAGGGCGCCGAGCTCGATCCGGCTGACGTCCTTGAGGCGCACGACCGACCCGTCCGGGTTCAGGCGCACGACGACGTTCCCGAACTCTTCCGCGGTGACGAGACGCCCCTGAGCGCGGACGGTATAGGTGAATTCCTGCCCCTTCGGAGCCGGCTCGGTCCCGATCCCTCCGGACGGGTTGACCGCGCTCTGCTCCTGCACGGCCTTCATCAGGTCGGGGACCGTCAGCCCGAGGCTCGCCAGGCGCTCGGGCTTGACCCAGATCCTCATCGCGTAGTCGGCCGTTCCGTAATTCTGGATCTGGCCGACGCCGGGGACCCTGTAGAGCGCGTCATTGACGTTGATGGTCGCGTAGTTCCCGAGGAAGAGCGCGTCGTACGTCCCCTTCGGCGAGTAGAGGGAGACGATGAGCAGCGGGTTACTCGTCGCCTTCTTGACCGTGAGGCCGAACTGGTTGACGTCGCTCGGGAAGTTGGGCTGCGCCTGCGAGACCCGGTTCTGCGTGTTGACCTGGTCCAGGTTGATGTCGGTCTCGACGTCGAACGTGACGACTTCCTTCATCGTCCCGTCGTTGGCGTTCGTGGACTGCAGGTAGATCATGTTGTCCACGCCGTTCATCTGCTGCTCGAGGGGAGTCGCGACCGACTGCTCGATGGTGATCGCGTCGGCCCCCGTGTAGGTCGTCGTGACCTGGATCTGGGGGGGCACGATGTCGGGGTACTGGGCGGTCGGCAGCTTCGTCATCGCGACGAGCCCCGCGATCGTGGTCAGGATCGCGATGACGATCGCGACGATCGGCCGGCGGACGAAGAATTCCGACACGGTCTTACTTCCCGCCCTCTTTGGCTGCCGTCGGCGCCGCCGGGGCCGAAGCTCCTGTCGGAGCTTCCTTCGAAGCCTCCTTCGGCACCACCGTCATCCCCGACCGGACGCGCTGCAGCCCTTCCACGACGATCCGGTCGCCCGGCTTCAGTCCTTCCTCGATGACCCAGAGGCTCCCCTCGCGCGGTCCGGGCTTGACGACCTTGATCGTCACCTTGTTGTCCGCGCCGACGACCGCGACCTGGTAGCTCCCCTGCAGCTCGGAAACCGCCCGCTGTGGCACGAGGAGGGCCCCCTTTTGGAGCTCCATCGTGGTGCGCACCTTCGCGTACTGGCCGGGGCGCAGAACGTTTCCCGGGTTCGGAAAGAGGCCCGCCATGGCGATCGTCCCGGTCTTCGGGTCCACCTCGCGGCCGACCAGATAGCCCCGGCCGCGGTGGGGGTAGACCGAGCCGTCGGAGAGAATGAGCTGAAGCGGGCCTTCCCCCTTCGGCGTGCCGGCGGCCGCGATCAGCTTGTCGACCGGCCCGACCTTCTGGACGAAGGCGAGGTATTCCTGCTCGCTCGGGTTGTAGTTGACCTTGATCGGATCGAGGGTCGAGACCGAGGTCAGGACGGTCTGCGGGGTCAGGAGGTCGCCGACCTGGGCCTTCGCGACGCCGGTGATGCCGTCGATCGGCGAGACGACCTTCGTCCAGCCGAGGTCGAGCTTCGCCTTCTCGAGAGACGCCTGCGAGGTTTCCAGGTTGGCCTGCGCCGTCTGCTCCCGCGTGACGGCATCGTCGAGCTCCTGCTGGCTGATGGCCTTCTGCACGGCGAGCGGGCGGTAGCGTGCCGCCGTCATCTTCGCGTTGGCGAGCTCCGCCTGCCAGCGGGCCACGTTCCCCCTGGCCTGGTCGAAGGTGGCCTGGAACTGCCGCGGGTCGATCTCGAAGAGAAGGTCCCCCTTCCGGACGAACGAGCCCTCCTTGTAGTCCCGGCGGAGGAGGTACCCCCCGACCTGCGGCCGAATCTCGGCGTTGACAAAGCCGTCGAGAGTCCCGATCCATTCCGCGTAGACGGGGACGTCCTTCTGGACGACGGGCGCCACCTCCACCACGGGGGGAGGAGGGGCGGGAGCTTCTTTCTTGGCACAGGCGGCCGCGCCGGCGGCCGCGAGCAGACAGAAGCAGAGACCTATTCTTTCAGGCTGCAGGAGCACGGGTCGTCCTCCATGAGGGCGTTGAATTATCGATCTCGTCCGGGGCTGTCGAGCCGGGGCGGAGTGTACCAGCGCTATTTCTGAAGAACGGGCCTTCCGGAACGGCCGAGACGATCTGGTTCGGATTCGAGACGGGCCGCATCAGTATTCCTCGAAGTAGCGCTGGATCTCCTTGACGTCCCTCGTCTTCGTCAGCGCGAGACGGAGCAGGACGCGCGATTTCTGCGGGTTCAGGCCGAGGGAGGCCACGAGCCCCAGCTTGTCGTCGTCCAACTCCACGTTGCGGCCCACGCGGCCCGTGACGACCCGCGAGGAGCGGACGCAGACGACTCCTTTCTTGGCCTGTGCCGAGAGGGCCTTCACGGCCGCCTCCGTCATGTTCCCGTTGCCAACGCCCGCGATGACGATCCCTTTGGCTCCGGCCGCGGCGGCCGCTTCGATGAGCGCGCCGTCCACGTTCTCGTAGGCCATGACGATGTCGACGCGGGGGAGCGCCGTGACGCCGTCCAGCGAGAACTCGGAATTGATCGTGTTCCGGCCGACGGGGCCGCAGTAGAACTCGGCCTGTCCGTACGCGACGGTTCCGATCAGGCCTCGGAGAGGCGACATGAAGGTCTGCACGGCGGTCGTGCTTGTCTTGGTGAGCGAGGACGCGCCGTGGATCCAGTCGTTGATGACGACCAGGACGCCGAGGTCGGCGGCGTTCTTGTTCGCGGCGACCGCGACCGCGTTGTAGAAGTTGAGCGGGCCGTCCGCCGAGAGGGCCGTCGAGGGGCGCATGGCCGCCGTCAGGACAACCGGCTTTCTCGACTTGACAACAAGGTTCAGGAAGTAGGCCGTCTCCTCGATCGTGTCGGTGCCGTGCGTGATGACGACGCCGGCCACGTCTGGCATCGCGAGGAGCTCGTTCACGCGGCGGGCCAGCTTCAGCCAGACCTCGTCGTTCATGTCCTGCGAGCCGATGTTCGAGATCTGTTCCCCCCTGAGGTTCGCCAGCTTCTTCGCCTGGGGCACCGCGGCGAGGAGCTGCTCCACGCCGACCTGGCCGGAGGTGTAGCCGGCTTGCACGTCGGTGGCCGCGGCGCCGGCGATCGTGCCTCCCGTGGCGAGGACCACGATCGTCGGGAGAGCGGAGGGCGAGGCCTGGGGAGCCGCTCCCGCGGCCGAAGCGGTCGCGAGAAGGGCGACGACCGCGAGGACGAGAGGATTCGGAAATCGCTTCAACGGGTTCATGACTTGCCTCCCAGCTTGAAGGAGAAGTTGTACTTGAACGAGAACTGGATCCGGAAGTCGTCGACGCTAAAGCCGTCGGCGAAGTTGTGCCGCTGACCCCACTGGAACTCCATGCCCGCCATCATGGCTGGCACGGGCGTGTAGAGCAGGTTCGCGAGGGCGTAGTGGCTCCAGGCGAAGTCGCTCGGCTTCTGTCCGTCGGTGTTGTCGATGTGCTCGTAGGAGTAGCCGACCGCCGTGCTGAACTTCGGGCTCCAGTTGTGGTCGAGGAACGCGACGACGCCGAGAACGGGGAGGGGCTTGCCGACGACGGGCTTCGTCGGGTCGCCGAAATTGTTCTTGATGCCGATGTCGATCGGGGCGTCGTTCATGTAGTTCTCGATCCCCTCGCCGTAGACGACGGAAGCCCGGATCACGTCGTTCTTGCCCGGCTTGAGGTTGGTCGAAACGTGGAGGCCCCAGCCTGTCGCGTTCCCCGAGAGGTCGAACGGATCCGGGTTCAGGTCGTCCCACTTGATGTACCGGACGATGCCCGAGAGCTGGACGTGGCCCCAGGTCCGGTTCAGGCGGTAATGGGCCGAGAGGTCCGGCAGGGGAAACCGGGCCTTGACGTCCTGAAGCTCGATACGATCGGAGTAGACGCCGCCGTCGGCGCTCGCTCCGGGTCGCTCGAGTGCGATGTAGAGTTCATCCTCCCCACGCAGGGGCATCCAGCGGACCTGGACGTTCCGGAAGAGCGGCATCCCGGTGGGACCCCAGTACTCGAGCTGGTTGGGGAAGATGTCCGGGTCCATGAAGGGGCTCCAGGTCTGGCCCGCGCCGACGGCTCGCAGCTCGCCCCACGCGTGCCTCAGTCGGATCGTCGTCTGCCCCGCGTCGACGCCGACGCCGAAGAGCTCGAACTCGAAGATCGTCTTGATCTCGCCGAGCCCGGTCGGGATCCACCCTTTTACGCCGAAACGGGTCTGCCGGACGCTCGCCCAGAAGTGGCCGTCGTGGCCGAACTCGTTGTCGAACGACGGGAGCTTCGTCGTCCGCAGGACGTCGAACCAGTCCGGATTCACCTGATTGAAGTCGTAGATGAAGTCGGCCTGAGCGAATCCGTAGATCTCCCCGCGCAAGCCGGAAGGCTTGGCCTCCTTCGTCTCGGCTTCGCTCTGCGCACGGGCGGAGCCTCCGGTGCAAAGTGAGACGGCCGCGATCAGGATTGCCGTCTTTCTGAGGCCGCTAATCGTCATTGGACAACCTCCTGCGGGACGCCACGCCCGCGTTGTCGCTTTGCTTCTGCTTTCGGGAGACATCGTCATCGCTTCGTGATCCGTCGAGAAGGATCTGTACGAACGGCGAGGCGTCGGCCAGCTCTGCGCCCGACTCTCGCAGGGAACGAAGAAGAGCGAGCCCGACCTCGTCCGCGACCTGCAAAGCGGAGAGCTCCAGCCGAAGCCGCCCGCTCGCCGCCCGGCAGACGCGGCTCAGCTCGTCGACGCCGGCCCCGGCGAGGCGACCCGCGACATGCACAACCGTGGACATTCCGAGACGTTCCTCCGTGATCCTCAGGAGCATCGAACTAAGGCGGTCGTTGCGAGCGCCGTGCCGGTAGGATCGCAGTGCGTATGACCACGGTTTGTCCTTTCGGTTCAGACACTTATGTCCAGCGGTACAGGCGCCGAGACGGGTCCAAATCATGAAGTGGGGCGGAATCCCGCCACATGTGGTGGAATGCCGCCATGGACTCCGAATCCGCGCCTGACGCCACGCACGACTTCGAGTCGGAGCTGGCCGCCCTGTCGGCCCGCCTTCTCGCGGCGGCGCCCGAGCGATTCGACGCGGAGCTGGAGTTCGCGGTCGAGCGGCTCGTCCGCTTCTTCGACGCCGATCGCGGGGGCCTCGCCCTGTTCGAGCCGGACGGGAAGCTCAACGTCAAGGCCACGTTCGTACGGGAGGGGGTGCCGCCGGTTCCCAGGGAGCTTGGCACCGTCGTCCCTTCGTGGGCGAAGCAGGCCCGCCTCGGCCTTGGGTTCACGATGCGCACACCGGAGGACATTCCGGAGGCCTGGACCGCAGAGCGCGAGTACGCCCGCTCGATCGGGATGAAGGCGCACCTCATGTTCCCGCTGAGAGCCGGGGAGAGCCCGATCGGACTGATCTCCTTCGCCTCGCTGACGTCGCATCGCGACTGGACGCCCGAGCTGCTGGCGCGGTTCCGCCTCTTCGGCGAAATCCTCGCGAGTGCGATCGTGCGCTGCCGGAAGGAGAGCGAGCTGCGCGCCAGCCTCGAGGAGATCTCCCGCCTGAAGGAACACCTCGAGGCCGAGAACATCGTCCTCCGCGAAGACGTCCGCGCCGCCCATGATTTCGACGAGATCGTGGGGCGGAGCGCCGCCCTGCGTCAGGTGCTTCACCTCGTCGAGCAGGTCTCACCGACGGGAACGGCGGTCCTCCTGACGGGCGAGACCGGTACGGGGAAGGAGCTGGTCGCGCGCGCGATCCATGCACGCAGCGCGCGCCGCGAGCGGCCGCTCGTGTCGGTCAACTGCGCGGCGCTCCCGGGAACGCTCATCGAGAGCGAGCTCTTCGGCTACGAGCGCGGCGCCTTCACGGGCGCCCTCCAGCGCCGCATCGGGCGCTTCGAGGTGGCGAACGGGGGAACGATCTTCCTCGACGAGATCGGCGACCTCCCGGCGGACATCCAGGGGCGCCTCCTCCGGGTGTTGCAGGAAGGCACCTTCGAGCGCCTCGGTTCGTCGCACACGATCAAGGTCGATGTCCGGGTCATCGCCGCGACGAACCGCGACCTTGCGGCGGCCGTCACGGCCGGCCGCTGGCGCGCCGACCTGTATTACCGCCTCCGGGTCTTCCCGATCGAGGTGCCGCCGCTCCGGGACCGCCGCGAGGACATCCCGCTCCTCGTCTGGTACTTCGTGGCCCGCAAGCGGTCCCTGTTGGGGAGAGCCGTCACACGAATCCCGGAACGGACGATGGGCGCTCTCCAGCGCTACGACTGGCCCGGCAACGTCCGAGAGCTGGAGAACGTGATCGAGAGGGCTCTCATCCTGAGCCCCGGCGAGACGCTCGTCGTGGACGAGCGCTTTCTCGAAGCGCCCGCAGCCGGGCTGGCCGAAGGAGGCGGGGCGCATCTCGAGGACGTGGAGCGCGCGCACATCCTGAGAGTTCTCGGGGAATGCGGTTGGAAGATTTCCGGCCGGGGCAATGCGGCAGAGCGCCTCGGGATGAACCGGAGCACGCTTCGCTCGCGGATGGAGAAGCTGGGGATTGTGCGACCGGCGGGCTGACGCGCTGCAGGGGGGCTGCACTCGCCGACTTGTAACGTCACGGGGCTCGGCAATGCCCCTGCGGTATCGAGTCCGATGCCCCGGCAAGGCTTGATGAAGAGGAACGGCCTTGTCGTCCTCTCAGGCCCCTTCCCCCGGGCACGCCGTCACCTCGAAGACGTGGTACCCCCACGCCGGCATGTCGAGGTAGAGACCCTTTGCCGCGAGGTCGTCGCCGTCTCGTTCGTAGGCGGCTGGCCCGAGCCTGTCGGCAAGGCGCCAGACGCGCCCGGAGAGATCGCCCCACGGCAGCGCCACGTAGCACTGGCTCTGGTGGCCCGCGTAGTTCACGGCAACGAGACGGCGGCGCTCGCCGGGGCCGGTCCAGGAAAAGGCGACGTACGAGTCCCACGACGGGTTCCCGTCCCAGGCGGGGCGGCATTCGAGAAGCTGCCAGCTTCCGTCGCGGAAGGCAGTGTCCTTCAGAAAGGCCAGAAGACGGTCGTAGAAGGCGCGGATCTCCTCGTCCGTCGGCTCTGAAGGCCCCCGTCCGAGGTGGACCGGGATCCGGACGCGTTTTCCTTCGCGCTGCCCCTGGTGGAAGAAGCGGAGTCCCGGCGAAAAGAACGTGAGAACGGCCGCAGCCCGGTGGACCTCGGGCCGGAAGGTCGCGGCGGCGCGCGGCTCGTCGTGGTTCTCGAGGAAGCGGGCCAGCCGGTCCTGATAATCGAGGCTGGCGAAGAAGTGCTCCCGGACCGGCCGGGCCGAGCCGTGCTCGAGGCGGTCGTAGAGCCTCTTGTCGTACGTGGAGTCGAAGCCCTGCTGCTGGAGCGTCCACTCGAGGTCCCAGTAGACCTCGGCGAGGAAGAGGAATCCGGGGACCTGCGAGC
>JBLMYG010000042.1:0-24528 GCA_050258155.1 Acidithiobacillales bacterium | reverse complement strand
CCACAGCGCATCCTGGCCGGCGCGACCGAGGCCGATGTGTCACCGGACGGGACCCGGATCGCCTACACACGCGTGGGGCCTCCCGAGACCTCCGAGAGGCGCGAGCTCTGGGTGGCGGCGGCCGACGGCAGCGGGGCTCGAGTACTCGATACCGGTCAGACGTTCCAGATGCGCTCGCCCCGCTGGTCGCCGGACGGAAGGTGGGTGGCCACGGCGCGTGGCGAGACCAACATCGGATCGCCCTGGACCATCGTCCTCGTGAATCCTGACACAGGAGAGAAGCTCTCCCTCGATCCTCCGGCCGTCGTCGGAACTCTCTCCGACCTCGCCTGGACAGGCGACGGACGGGCCATCGTCTACGGCGGCCGGGAGCAGGCCATCGTCCCGTCCAGCCCCGGCGCGTATTACCTCCAGAACGTGGGCACGCGCACCATCCGGCCGATCGCTTTTTCACTCGCCGTCGGTTTCGGGCTCGATATCGCCGGTCCTGGCCGGCTCGTCGTGGAATTCCTCTCCGTCCCGACGAACCTTCTCGAGGTTCCGCTCACGGGGAGCTCAGGTCCGCGAAGATGGCTCACGCAGGGGTCGCAGGTGAACTTCCAGCCGGTCGTCTCGGGCGACGGGGGGCGCGTCGTCTTTACCTCCAACCGGGAGGGGAACAGCGACGTCTGGGAACTGACATTGATCACGAGCGCCGTGCGCCGGCTGACGGACCACCCGGCGAGCGACGCCGACGTTTTCCTGAGCCGCGACGGGAGGACGCTCCTCTGGTCCTCAGCCCGGACGGGCCACTTCGAGATCTGGGGGGCCGCTGGAGACGGAAGCGCGCCGCACCGCATCTCGGACGACGGCGTGGACGCCGAGAACCCGTCGCTGTCGCCCGACGGCTCCACGGTCGTCTACGTCTCTTTCAATGAGCCGAAGAGAGGCATCTGGACGATTCGCCCCGACGGCACGGGCGCGAAGCTCCTCGCGCCGGGCCGGAACATACTCCCGGAGATATCCCCCGACGGGAACTGGGTCTCCTTCGTCAGACAAGGACAGCCCGTGTCGATCGAGGTCGTGCGCCTCTCGGACGGGGCTCCGGTCTCCACGATTCCGAACGTCCCGCCCGGTCGCGGCTTCATCACCGGCCGCCACCGGTGGATGCCGGACGGCCGCCGCATCGCCTTCCTCGGCGCTGACGGCCCGGGCACGACGCTTTTCGTCCAGGAGGTCGTTCCGGGCACCGACACCGCCTCCACCCGCCGGAAGCTCGCCGTCTTCGAGCCGGACATGGAGCTTCACTCCTTCGGCATCGCGCCGGACGCGAGCTTCGCCATCGTCGCGGTCCGTCAGGCGACGGCGAACCTTCTCGAGATCGACGGCCTGCCGCCGGAGGTCGCGCCGGCGCGCCCGCGCCGCCCGTGAGGAGCCGGTCGCGGTTTACCGGAGGGCCGGCCGCGTGCTAGATTCCGCGCTCCACGCGGGGACGAGCCCCCGCCGTTCGGGACACGGCGCATTCGTCTAGCGGTCCAGGACGCCGCCCTCTCACGGCGGAAACACGGGTTCGAGTCCCGTATGCGCTACCAGTCCTCCGTCCGATGCCTCATCTCTTCGATCTACTGACCCTCCGCGGCACGACCCTCCGGAACAGGATCGGCGTGTCGCCCATGTGCCAGTACAGCTCCGTGGACGGCATGGCCACCGACTGGCACCTCGTTCACCTCGGCTCCCGCGCGGTCGGCGGCGCCGGTCTCGTGATGGTGGAGGCCACGGCCGTCGAGCCGCGCGGACGAATCTCCCCGGCCGACATGGGGATCTGGTCCGACGCCCACATGGCCCCCCTGGAAAGGATCGCCCGCTTCGTCCGCGAGCAGGGGACCGTTCCGGGGATCCAGCTCGCCCACGCGGGACGGAAGGCCTCGACCGCAGTTCCCTGGGAAGGAGGCGGCCCGCTCTCAGACGCCGACGGCGGCTGGCCCACGATCGCTCCGAGCCCGGTTCCGTTCTCCGCGAAGGACCGCGTCCCGGCAGAGATGACGAAGAGCGACATCGCGGCCGTCCTCGACGCCTTCCACGCGGCGGCGGTCCGAGCGCGCGAGGCGGGCTTCGGGTGGGTGGAGCTTCACACCGCGCACGGCTACCTCGCACACAGCTTCTGCTCTCCCCTCTCGAACCGCCGGACCGACGAGTACGGCGGCACGTTCGAGAACCGGATCCGGTTCGTCCTCGCCGCGCTCCGGGCGGTCCGCGCGGCCTGGCCCGAGGAGCGGCCGCTCTCGGTGCGCCTCTCGTGCACCGACTGGGCGGAAGGAGGCTGGACCCTCGAGGAGAGCGTCGAGCTGTCGCGGCGGCTGAAGGACGAGGGGGCCGACCTGATCGACTGCAGCTCGGGCGGCCTCGTCCCCGACGCGAAGGTTCCCCTCGGGGCGGGGTACCAGGTTCCGCTCGCGGAGGCGGTCCGGCGCGGGGCCGGCGTTCCGACGGCAGCCATCGGCCTGATCACCGAGCCGATGCAGGCGGACGAGATCGTCCGGAACGGCCGGGCCGACCTCGTCCTCCTCGCGCGGGAGGAGCTGCGCAGCCCGTACTGGCCGATCCACGCGGCGAAGGTCCTCGGCCAGATGGAGCGGCTGTCGGTTCCGCCGCAGTACTGGCGGGGAATCCCGCCGGCCCGGCCGTAGTCCGAGGCTCTCCGGCCCCATCCCGCCGGGCCGCCGGGTCCGGCAGCCGGGCAGGGAGTCCGCGGGACTTTCTCCTGCAAGGCACGGGGATTGATAACCTTCGAGGCGGAGGTTTCCCGATGAGCCGTTTGAGGCGCCCTCTGTTCGTCACCGTCGCCATCGCCGCGTCTCTCGCCGCCACTCCTGCCGCCTGGGCACAGGAGACCGGAGGGACGAAAGCCCCCTCCCCGCCCCCGTCGCCCGCGGCCACGCCGAGGGACCAGTGGGCCAACATGCGCGCCAGCGCCAGGAAGCTGGTCATCGACGCGATGGCGGGAGAGACGCTCGAGCGCCTGATGATCCTCCGGCCGAAGGCGAAGGAGCTCTTCGAGAAATGCTACGGCTACGCCGTCTTCGACAGCTTCAAGTTCGGGATCGGCCTCTCCGGCGCCGGGGGAAGCGGGGTCGCCGTCGACCGGAAGACCGGCAAGCGGATCTACATGAAGATGGGGAGCGCCGGGATCGGCCTGACCCTCGGCGGACAGAAGTACCGCATCGTCTTCCTGATGCAGGACAGCCAGACGTTCGATCGTTTCGTGACGAACGGGTGGTATGCCGACGCCTCGGCCCGTGCCGCGGCCGGATCGGAAGGGGGAGCCTCGGGGACCGCGTTCGTCAACGGGCTCGCCATCTTCCAGCTGAACCAGGCCGGCCTGATGGCCAGTCTCGACATCTCCTCGACCTGGTACTCGAGGGACGACGAGCTGAACTGACGCCGGCGCGGCCCGTTTCCCGCCGCCGCGCTCGCGAACGCTCCAGAGAGACCGGATGCGACGCTTCCTCGCCCTTCTCGCGCTGCTGCCTGCTCTCGCGAAGCCGGCCGCGTCGCAGCTCCCCTCGCTCACGGGGTCCCCGACGCCGACGCCGGAGACGACCGCCGGCGATCCCTTCCGGCGGGAGACGCCGCGAAGCTCGCTCCTCGGTTTCATCTCCGCGGCGCAGAAGGGGAACTGGTCGCTCGCCACCGAATTCCTTCAGGCGACGGGAAGCGCGGGAGAAGCCGCGAGGGAGGCGCTGGCGAAGCAGCTCGAGGCCGTTCTCAACCAGGCCTTCACGGGCGACATCCAGAAGCTGAGCGCTTCGCCGCTCGGCGACGTGGCCGACGGGCTGCCGCCCGACCTCGAGCGAGTGGGACCGATTGTCGTGGGCGACGAATCGGTGGACCTCCTGCTCGTCCGCAAGACGCCCCCGGAGGGACCTGCCGTCTGGCTGGTCTCCTCGCAGACGCTCCGGGAGATCCCGCGCCTCTACCGTGAACTGGGCGTCCCCCAGATAGAGGAGAAGCTCCCAGAGGCGCTGCGCAGGCCCCTCGGCCTGCTCCACGTCTGGCAGCTCCTCGGCTTCTTCGTTCTCCTCCCGCTCCTCTACGTCCTCGCGCGGGTCGTCCTCTCGATGGCGGTGAAGCCCCTCAGGGCCCGGCTCGAGAAGAGCGGACGGCAAGGCCACTTTCGGGAGGCGCTCAAAAGGGCCCGGACGCCCCTCGCGGTCCTCCTGACCCTCGTCCTCCATCGGCTCGCAGTGCCCTACCTCTCGCTCTCCCTTCTCTTCCGCTACCGGTACGGCCTCTGGTTCAGCGTCTCGGTCGTCGCGGTCTCCGCGTGGCTCTTCCTACGGCTCATCGACAGCCTCTCGGGAGCCACGCACGACCGCTTCGCGGCCGCCGGCTCGACCGCGGTGCCAATGATCACGCTCGGGCGGGGGATTCTGAAGGGGCTCGTCTGGGTCGCGGCCGCTCTCGTGGCCCTCTCGGTGTTCGGCGTCAACCTGACGGCGGCCCTCGCCGGCGTCGGGATCGGCGGCGTGGCGCTCGCCTTCGCGGCGAAGACGAGCATCGAGAACATCTTCGGCGGATTCACGGTCCTCGGCGACAAGATCCTCCGGGTCGGGGACGCTTGCCGCATCGGGACGTACATCGGGACGGTCGAGGACATCACGCTCTTCGCGACGCGCCTCCGGACCCCCGAGCGCGCCATCGTCTCGATCCCGAACGGCACCCTCCTGACGAGAGAGATCGAGAACCTGTCGAGCCGGGACCGCTTTCTCTTCACCCACGTTCTCGGCCTCCGGTACGAGACGTCGCCGGCGCAGCTCAAGACCGTCCTCGAGGCCGTCCGGAAACTCCTCGCAGACCACCAGCGGGTGGCGCCGGAGGACGCACGGGTCCGGTTCCTCCGCTTCGGCGCCTCGTCGCTCGATCTCGAGCTGCGGGCCTACGTTCTCGCAGCCGACTTCCCCGCCTTCCTCGCGATCCAGGAGGAGCTCCTTCTCTCCGTCATGGAGATCGTGGCCGCCAGCGGGACGAGCCTCGCCTTCCCCTCGCAGACCCTCTACCTAGGCCGGGACGTTCCCCCCTCGCCGCCCCCCGGTCCGACCGTCCCGCCGGGCGGCTGAGCCGGCGCCTCGAGCCGGGCAACGGCGTTCGTCAGGTCCTCGTGGGCGCCGACGAGGACCAGAGTGTCGCCCGCCGCCACGACCCAGTCCCCGGGCGGCGGTGCGTGCGGCTCGCCGTCCCGGAGGACCGCAGGAATGGCCACGTGCCCGGCCGCGAGGTCGAGCTCGGCAAGCCGCCGCCCCTCGGCGGCCATGTCCGGCAGGACGAGAAAGAGCTCGCTCGTCCCGGCCGCGACGAGGGCCGAGAGACGCCGGCCGCCGGCGACGCGAGAGAGAGGGTCGCGCAGCCTCCGGTAGGTCTCGTCCCGGAGGAGCCGGATCTGCGTCGCCACGATGTTTCCCGGGACGCGGAGGAGGCGGAGGACGCGCGCGACCAGCTCGATGGAGGTCTCGAACTCCTCGGGGATGACCTCGTCGGCGCCGACCGCGCGGAGCGCCTCGACCTCGCGGATGTAGCGGGTCCGGACGATGATCCGGACTCCCGGGCTGAGCGCGCGGGCCAGGCGCACCGCCTGCCGGGCCGCCTCGGGCGCGGGGAGCGTCACCACGACGCCGACCGCCCGCGACACGCCGGCCGCCTCGAGCCCCTCCTTCCCTGTCGCGTCGGCTCGAAGGGCCCGCAGCTCCTCGCGCCGCGCCTCGGCCACCCGGTCGGGGTCGATGTCCACGATGACGTACGGAATGCGCGTTTCCTGGAGAACGCGGGCGACGTTCGTCCCGTTCAGCCCTGCCCCGACGACGACGATGTGGCGCGAGAGCGGCCGCTCTTCTCCTTCCCCCGAGACGGGCTCGACGCGCTCCGGGAGGCGGATCGCCAGGCGGGGCCCGAAGGCCACGAGGAAGGGGGCGAGGGCGAGGGTGGCGACGGTCGCTGCCACGACGAGCTGCTCGACGTCGGGCGAGAGAAGGCCGAGCGCCGCCCCCGACGTCGCCACGACGAAAGAGAACTCTCCGACGTTGGCTAGGGCGAGGGCCGAGCGGGCCGCCGTCCGCGGCACGACGCCCGCGCTCCGGAGGGCGGCGAAGGCGAAGGCGGCCTTGACGGCCACGACGAACGCCACCAGGACGGCCACCTCGCCGGGATGCCGCGCGAGGAACGACGGGACGAGGAGCATGCCGACCGAGACGAAGAAGAGGCTGGAGAGAAGGTCGCGGAGGGGGGAGAGCGTCGCGGCGACCTCGTGGACGTGGTCGCTGTCGCCGAGGACGATCCCCGCGGCGAAGGCCCCCATCGCCGCCGAGACCCCCGCCATCTCGCCGATGGCGATCATCCCGAGGACCAGGACGACGACGGCGCCCGTGAAGGTCTCCCGGCTCCCCATCCGGGCCACGACGTCGAGGAGTCGGGGCACGGCGCGGCGGGCCGCGGCCACGAGGGCGACGATGACCGTGACGGCCAGGAGCACGCGCCCGCCGACCGCCGAAGCCGACGGTCCGACACCGGCGGCCAGGGCCGGGAGGACCAGGAGCATCGGGATGACGGCAAGATCCTGGAAGAGCGCCACGGCGAGAAATTGCCGCCCGTAAGGGGACGCCAGCTCGTCGCGGGCCTTCAGGACCGGGAGGACGACGGCCGTCGAGGAGAGGGAGAGGAGGAGGCCGTGAAAGAGGGCTTCGCTCGCCGGATTCCCGAGGGAAAAGGAGACGGCGCCGACGGCGGCCGCCGTGAACGCCATCTGGAGCGAGCCGCCCACGAGAGAGGTCTTCCCGAGCGCCTTCAGCCTCCGGATCGGGAACTCGAGCCCGACGAAGAGGAGGATCAGGGCGACCCCGAACTCCGCGATCGACTCCACGCGCCTTGCTTCCTCGACCCAGCCGAGGGCGTGCGGCCCGATGACGACGCCCGTCACGAGGAATCCGACGATCTGGGGGAGCCTCAGCCGGCGGCAGACCCAGAGGACGGGAAACGACGCCGCGAGAACCACGACCAGGTCCCGGAGAAATGTCCGCTCGAGCACGGCGGCAGTATAGGAACCGCTCTGCCAGAATCCCCCGCGAACCGATGGCCGTGACGAAAACTTCCAGGCGGGGCCGCCTCCTCGGGAGCGCCGGAAGCCGGCTTCTCGTCTCGTACGTCCTCCTCGTCCTGCCGATCCTCTTCCTCGCCGTCGTCCTCTACGCCGGCGTCTGGCTCGTGGCGGCGCAGGTCGCCGCGCAGCGGGTCGAGCTCGCCCTCGGAAGACGTCAGGCCAGCCTCGAGAAGGCTGCGCGCATCCTGGCGGACAGATTCGTCTCGACCAGGGGCGCCGCCGCCCGCCGCGCGCTCTTCGAGGAAGAGGCCCGGTCGCTCGGGGCGATCGGCGACCTCGGCTATACGTATCTTCCCGAGGGGGGCTCCATGGAGAGCCTCTCGACGCTCCCCGGCCCGCCGCTCCTTCCTCGCCCCTGGATCCGGCCCGGAGCGTCGTATCTCATGTCGGTGGTCGGCCGGGCCCCTTTCCTGGCGGCCATCGACCGCCGGCCGACCGGGACGCTCGTCCTGACCCTCAGGACGGGTGCCGCTTTCCGGGCTGCTTTCGAGCGGGAGCTGGGCATGATGATCGACGTACGGAGGGCCGTGCCGGCCAGCGGCGTGGCCAGCGCCACCGCCGGAACAACGTCCCTGACGGTGGGCCGCGAGCGGTTCCACCTCGTCCCCCTCGAGCCGGGCGCCGGCACGGCGGCCTCCGCCGCCCCCCCCGCCGGCTCAGGCCCGATCTTCGGGCGCTGGGTCTACTACCCGGTCTCGCTCGACGTTGAGGGCGTCGACTGGGAGAGCGGCCAGCCGCTCTCCGGGGAGCGGATCGTCCTTCTTCTCGGCACGAGCGTCGCCACCGAGGCCGACCGTCTCTTCGGCGAGGTCCGTATCGGCAGGCTGGCGGTGCGCTCTGCCGACATCGCGCTCGCGGTCATGAAGTTCCTCGGGGGCGCCGCCCTCGTTCTCTTCGTCCTCGCGTCGATCCTGGCCGGCCTTCTCGTCCTCAGGATCTCGCGGACGACACGCCGCCTGTCGCAGGGGGTCACCGAAATCGAGAAGGGGAACTTCGCCCACCGCGTCGAGCTGAAGGGAGACGACCAGCTCGCCCGCCTCGTCCGCGGATTCAACGAGATGACCTCCCACCTGGAGGCGAGCGTCGGCGAGCGAGCCGAGAAGCAGGCGCTCGAGCGCGAGCTGCAGGTAGCGCGCGACCTCCAGAGACGGCTCCTTCCGCCGGCCGACTTCGTCTTTCCCGGCCTCGCGCTCGCCGTCGACTTCCACCCCGCCGCGGCCATCGGCGGCGATTTCTACGACTTCGTCCCGGGCACGCCTCCGGGCGTTCTCACCGTCGTCCTCGCCGACGTCTCGGGGCACGGCCTTCCGACGGGAATCGTCATGGCCTCGGCCAAGGCGTCGCTGACCGCCCTCCTCCAGTCAGGGGCGACCGGGGAGGAGCTTCTCTCCCGCCTCGACGCCGAGATCGCGCGGACGACCGACAGCCGGACGTTCGTGACGATGGCCCTCCTCCGGCTCGACCTGGCCGCGCGGAGCCTCGCGTACACGAACGCCGGTCACGTCTATCCGTACCGCGTCACCCCGGCCGGGACGGTGGCCGCCCTGCCCAACCCGGCGCGACCGCTCGGCCTCGGCCTTCCGGTCACCTTCCGGACCCTCGGCGCACCGCTCGAGGAGGGAGACCTCTGGGTCCTTCTCTCCGACGGCATCGTCGAGGCCACACGATCCGGGAGCGACGAGGAGTTCGGCTTCGCGCGGCTCGAGAGCGCGCTCGCGGCGGCCGCCGGGGGCACGGCAACAGACGCCCGCGACCGCGTCCTCGCCGCCTGGCGCGACTTCACCGGCGGGGGCGAGCCCTCCGACGACCGGACCCTCCTCGTCCTCAGGATCGGGGATGGTGCGCCTCCATGACGGTCCGGCGGAGGCCGCCGTGAAAAACGAGGTCCGGCCCCGCGGTTCTCAGTTCCGCGCGGGAACGAGGCCGTAGCGCGCCATGACCGCAAGGAGCTGCGTGCGGTCCGGCGGCCCGCCAGAATTCACGACGTTGGCGACATCGCGAAAGTACTGCGCGCCGATGTCAGGGGTCAGGACGATGAGAGCGCGGGCCTTCTCATCGTGAGGATTGCTGAATCCGTGCACCGACCCCCTGGGTGTACGCATCCAGTCACCCGGCCGCAGATCCCGCGTCACGCTATCGACGGAATAACGCAGCGTCCCTTCGAGAACGTAGACGCACTCCTCGTTGAATGAATGGCTGTGCGGCGGCGGGACATTCGAACTCGCCGGAACCGTCATCTCGAAGACACCCATTCCGCCGGACGCAGTTCCGTCAATCAGATACCTGATTTCAAGCTGTCCGATCCTGACGACTTCCGATTCCATCAACGTCGCCTCCTGAAGATCGCTGGCCCACGGCGAGATCGAATCAGCTGACGTCAGCGAGATGCGGTCTCAAGTGGCGATTATAGCCGCCCTCGTTGATCCGCGCCCCTCGCCGAAGCTTCCCGGCCAGCCTCTTCCCGTCGGAACGAGCCACGCACCTAGTGCCGCAGCGTGTAGGTCCGGCGGAAGCCGTCCGCAAGGACGGTGACCGTCACCGTGATGGCCCCTTCCGGGCCGCAGGCGTACGTCTCCTCGATCTCGGGGCCGTTGTCGGTCCGGACGACGCGAATGTCGTCGAGGTCGGGCCGCTCCCGGAGCGCCGACTCGTACGGGAAGAGGATCTCCTCCCAGGGCGTCACGTCGCCGTCCGGACGGCCTCCCGTCACGCGGCTGCATTCGAGGTACCGGAGGTGGCCGATGTTGTGGACGGCGGTGTAGCGGCGGGACGCCGACAGCGGCGGATCCCCCGGCTGCGGCAGGGGCGTCCCCTCCGGGAAGATCAGGTCGAAGGTGACGTTCCCTCCTCGCTCGGCCTCGCGGAAGACGCCGAAGTGCCGGGTGAGGCGCTCGGTCAGGCTCCAGCCGCTCTCCTCGTCGAGATAGGCCGCGAGCCCGATCGCCGTGGCCGCAAAGGGGTAGGGGGAACGCCTGACGCGCCTCTCTCCGAACCGCTCCTTGAGGCGCCGTCCCACCGGCGGGAACGCCCCGCCGCCCCCAACGATGTAAAGGCCGGCGACCTCTTCCCACGAGGCGCCCGCGCCCGGCTCTTCGAGGAGGGGCGCCACGGCGTCGATGGTCTTCTCGACGAGCGGCTCGCAGGCGAGGTAGATCTCCTCGACGGGGAGGGAGACCGGCCCGCCGCCCACGGCCGAGAGATCGACGAGGAACCGCTTCGTGTTCGGCGAGAGCGACTCTTTCTGCCGCGCGCACTCCTCGAGGAGGAGGGCCCGCTGCGTCTCCGTCACCTTCTCCAGCCGGGCCTTCTCGATGACGAGGGCGAGGATCGCCTCGTCGAAGTCGTCGCCGCCGAGGTGCCTGGCGCCCCGGCTCGCGATGACCTCGTGCGCCCGCCCCGCCATCCGGACGAGCGAGGCGTCGAAGGTACCGCCGCCGAGGTCGTAGACGACGATGTGCTCCCGCTTCGAGGTCAGGGTGTTCCGGTAGCGGTGGGCATACTCGAGCCCCGCCGCCGACGGCTCGTTCAGGAGGGCCTTCACGTCGAAGCCGGCGTGGCGGAACGCCTCGAGGGTGAGAAAACGCTGGGCCGTCGAGGCGCTGGCCGGGACGCTGATGGCCGTCTCCAGCGGCTCGTCCACCGTGAGCCCGGCGTTCGACGTGGAGACGAGGTCCCGGTGGAGGCGGGAGAAGAAGCCGACGAGGACCTCGAGGAGCGGGACGGCGCACGGGCCGATCGCGACCTCCGTCCCGAGGCCGGCTTCGTCGAGAAGGCGCTTGAAGGAGCGGAGGACCGTCCAGCGCGGCTGATGGCGGAGGGCGGCCGCCTCCGCGCCGAACCGGAGATCGCCGTCCTCGTGGCGCGCGGCCACCAGCGAAGGAATCGCCTCGGCACCGTCGAACCCGACGACCGGGTAGTTCCCCCGGTCGACGAGCGCCACGACGGTGTGTGTCGTCCCGAAGTCGATGCCGAGCTTCACGTCCTGAGTATACGGAGCGCCCGCCTCTCGCCGCCGGCGGGAGCCGGCGTCCGGCTCGGTTATCCTCCGGTCGCCTCATGAGCTTCGACCGGGCCCTCGGCCTCCTCGTCTCCGCCGTCGGGATCGCAACGGGCGGGGTTCGTCCACCGCACGCCGGCCGGATCTGATGGGCGAGCATCCTTCCGAGGCGCTTGTCCCTCCGGACGTCGTAGAGGTGCTGCGTCCCCTTTGCGCGGGGCGGCCTCTCGTCGTCTTCGACCTCGAGACGACCGGGACCGAGAAGACGCTCGACCGGATCGTGGAGATCGCGGCCGTCGCGGTACTTCCCGAGGGCCCCCCCCGCGTCTTCGACCGGAGGGTCAACCCCGGCGTCAGGATCCCGAGCGAGGCGGCCGCGATCCATGGTATTTCCGACGCGGACGTCAGGGACGCCCCCTCCTTTCGCGACATCGCACCCGAGCTCCTCGCCTTCCTCGGCGAGGCCGACCTCGCCGGCTACAACGTCCGCGCCTTCGACGTGCCGCTCCTCGTCCGCGAGTTCCAGCGGGCGGGACTCAAGTTTTCCCTGGAAGGGCGCCTCATCGTCGACATGCAGACGATCTTCTTCCGGAAGGAGCCGCGCGATCTCGCCGCGGCGGTCCGCTTCTTTGCCGGCCGGGAGCACACCGGCGCCCACGCCGCCCTCGCCGACGTCGTCGCGGCGGCGGAGGTCCTCGCGGGCCAGCTCCGTCACTACCCGGACCTCCCGCACACGCTCGACGGCCTTCAAGAGTTCTCGACGCCGGCCGAGGGGCGGTGGGTCGATCCCGACAAGCGTTTCGTCTGGCGAGACGGCGAAGCCGTCTTCGCCTTCGGCGTCCACAGGGGGAAGAGCCTCGCCCTCGTGGCCGAGACGAAGCCCGAGTACCTGGACTGGATGATTCGAGGCGATTTCCCGGAGCCGGCCAAGGAGATCGTGCGCAGCGCGCGCCGCGGCGTCTTCCCCGCGAAGAAGCCGTGACCTCTCAGGGCTCCCGCGGCCTCGTCCGCCGCCGCCCGCGGCTGGTCCGGATCGCCCTTCTCACGCTCGGCTGGACGCTCCTCGCCATCGGCTTCATCGGGGGCCTTCTCCCCGTTTTTCAGGGGTGGCCCTTTGGCATCGCCGGCGCCGCGATCCTCTATGTCGAGAGCCGCTGGGTTCAGCGGAAGCTCCGGCGCTGGCGGCAGACGCATCCGAAGCTGGAGAAGACGTGGACGAAGGCACGCGCCTGGCTCCGCGAGCGCCGACGGGCGCGCCGGGCCCGGGAAACCGGGCGACGTTGAGAGGCCCCTGAGGCGCTCAGTCCATCTGGCGGCGGAGGAACGTCGGGATGTCGAAGACGTCCTCCCGCGGGTCGCGCTGCGTCAGGATGTTGACGCCGTACCCGGAGTCATCCGGCGGAGGGATCACCTGCTCCGGTGCGCTCTTCGGCCGGCCCCTCTCGCCCCGCGTTCCCTGCGGCGTGACGGGAAGCGAGACCTCCCGGCGCGACGCGAGCGCCGCCGGTGCGTCGAAGCCCGTGGCGATGACGCTGATCTTCACCTGGTCGCGCAGCTCGCCGTCCCTCACGAGGCCGAAGATGATGTTCGCTTCGTCGTCGGCCGCCTGCTGGATGACGTTGCAGGCCTCGCCCACCTCCGACATCGTCAGGTCCTCGCCCCCCGTGATGTTGATGAGAATGGCGCGCGCCCCCTGGATCGACTGCTCCTCGAGGAGCGGGTTCGAGACGGCGCGCTGCGCCGCCTCCACCGCCCGGTGCTCGCCCGACGCCGTCCCGGTCCCCATCAGGGCCATCCCCATGTTCTCCATGACGGTCTTCACGTCGGCGAAGTCGAGGTTCACCTCGCCCGGGACGACGATCAGGTCGCTGATCCCCTGCACGGCCTGCCGCAGGACGTCGTCGGCCTGCCGAAACGCCTCCCAGGTCGTCACGTTCCGGTCGACGAAGGCGTAGAGCCGCTCGTTCGGGATCGTGATGAGCGTGTCGACGTACTCCCGCAGCTCGGCGATGCCGTCCTCGGCGTAGCGGAGCTTCCGCCGTCCCTCGAACGCGAACGGCTTCGAGACGACGGCGACGACGAGGGCCCCGGCCTCCGAGGCGAGGCGCGCCACGATCGGAGCCGCGCCCGTGCCCGTCCCGCCTCCCATCCCCGCCGTCACGAAGACCATGTCCGAGCCCGCCAGGCTCTGGGAGATCCTCTCCGCGTCCTCGAGGGCGGCCTTCTTCCCGACCTCGGGATTCGAGCCGGCGCCCATCCCCCGCGCGGTCGTCAGGCCGAGCTGCAGCTTCGTCGGCGCCCGGTTGACCCGGAGCACCTGCATGTCGGTGTTGGCGGCAATGAAGTCGACGCCCCGGATCCCGGACTGGATCATCCGGTTCACCGCGTTGCCGCCTCCGCCCCCGATGCCGATGACGCGAATGCGGGCGGGAGGAGGAGTCTCTTCGCCGAACGAAATGGAGAGCGACCCGGGGGCGGGGTCGTCGAACAGGATCATGACCTTTCCTCCATTGCTATCACACGCTGGCCGACGAGGGGAAGACTTTCTTCAGCGAGCTTTTCAGCCTCGAGACGAAACCCGCTCCGCCCGACTTCGGGCGCCGCGCCGGCGCTCCGGCGCCCGCGCTGGCGTAAAGAAGGAGGCCGACGGCGCAGGCCCACTCGGGGGCGGCAACGATGTCCTTGAGACCCCCGACGTTCTGGGGCACGCCGCGCCGGACGGGGAGGCCGACGATCTGCTCGGCGACCTCGACGAGGCCGTCGAGGTCGGCACCGCCTCCGGTCAGGACGAGCCCGGCCCGGAGCTCCTTGGCCGGGACCTCGCGGACCGCGTCGTCCCAGATGAGCTGCAGGAGCTCGTCGGCGCGGGCGTTCAGGATCTCCGCGATCTCGCGGCGCCGGACCGGATGGACGCCGCGCCCGCCGGTCTGCGGCATGTCGACCGTCTCCTCCTCGGGGACGAGGGCGGGGAGGGCCGAGCCGTGCTTCCGCTTCAGCCTCTCGGCGTCGGGGACCGGGGCCTTCTTGACGACGGCGATGTCATTCGTGAAGTGGTCCCCGCCGATCGGCAGAACCGACGTCGCCGCGAGCGTCCCGCCGCTCCAGACGGCCAGCTCCGTCGTCCCCGCGCCGATGTCGGCCAGGACGATGCCGAGCTCCCTCTCGTCCGGCGTCAGGACGGCCTCGCTCGCCGCGAGCGGCTCGAGGACGAGCTCGACGACCTCGATCCCGGCGCGGTTGACGCAGTTGAGAAGGTTCTGCACCGTCGCCACGGGGACCGTCACGACGTGGACGTCGGCCTCGAGCCGGCTTCCCACCATCCCGAGCGGGTCGGCCACCCCTTCCTGCCCGTCCACGACGAACTCGCGCGGCAGGACGTGGAGAACCTCGAACTCCGTCGGGATCGGGACGGAACGGGCCGCGTCGAGGGAGCGCTGGATGTCCTCGCGGGAGA
The DNA here is from genome assembly GCA_050258155.1 of Acidithiobacillales bacterium. Lineage (GTDB taxonomy): Bacteria > Acidobacteriota > Thermoanaerobaculia > UBA5066 > UBA5066 > DAOMFB01. Next base: position 9,951 of record JBLMYG010000042.1, on the reverse strand, counting down.
TCTCGCGATTCTTCGCGGCCACCGCGACGACCTGCCGGCTGTTGAACGACTTGATGGAGGGGCCGGAGATCCCGAGGATCGCCCGCTCGATCTGCGCCCCGGCCATGATCTCGGCTTCCTCGGTGGCGCGCTTGATGGCGTCGACCGTGGCGGGCACATCGATGATGGCCCCCCGCCGCGCCCCCTTGTGCGCCGCCGTCCCCTTCCCGAGGATGTCGACGCGCCCGCCGGGCTGGGGCTCCGCGATGAGCGCGCAGACCTTGCTGGATCCGATGTCGAGGCTGACGAGGTAGGGTGTGTTCTTCGGCATGAATGTTCCTCAGGTCTTCCCACGACCGAGAAGCTCGGGCGGCGCGTCCAGGACGATGCGCCCGTCGAACCGGAGATCGGCGGCGTCCACCGGGAGGCCGCGGCGCGCCAGGTCCGCCGCGAGGGCCAGCCACGCCCGCCACGCCGCGGCGGCCCGCCCCGCCTCGGCCGGATCCCCCGGCAGCAGGAGCCGGGCGCGCGCGACACGGTCCGTGACGCTGACGGCGTCCGCGAGGACGGCGACCTCGGAGACGCGGGCGGAGAGGGCCTCGTCTTCTTCTTTCAGCGCCACGAGGAAGGCGGCGCCGCGCCTCACCGCGTCCTCGGCCCCGGGCCCGTCAATGAGCGGGAAATCGTCCTCGCCCGAGACCGCGCGCCCGGTGTAGCGGCCCAGCCACGTGCCGCTCCGGTCGACCATCCAGAGGTCGGCGCCGCGCCGGGCGAGCGCCACGGGCGGACGGGCTTCCACCCGGACGACGAGCGTGTCGGGAACGATCCTCCGGACGGCCGCGCGGGCCACCCACGGGAGCTTTGCCAGCCCCTTCACGGCGCCGTCGAGGTCCACGAAGAGAAGCGGCCGGCCGAGCAGCCCGTCGGTCACCTCCTCCGCTTCGGCGCGCCGGGCCTCCGGGACCCCTTCGAGGACGACCCGTTTCACGGCGAACCTCGGGTGAAGCTTCAGGACGAGCGTTCCGCCGAGCGCGACGAGAGCGAGAGCCAGAAGGCCGAGCGCCGGCCCGAGGGTGCGCCACGCCGAACGGCGGCGGACCGGCCGGACGCGGCGCGTCACCGGAGGCCTGTAGAAGCCGGTCACGCGGCGCCCCCCGCCCGGAGCCACTCCTCACCGAAATGAAGAACGTCGCCCGCCCCCATCGTGATGAGGAGGTCGCCCGGGAGAAGCGCCGCCTCGAGAGCGGGGAGGACCTCCTCTCTCGTCTCGAGGAAGCGGGCCTCCCGATGCCCCCGCGCCGTCGCGGCGTCCGCCACGAGCGCGCCGGTCACCCCCGGAATCGGCGCCTCGCGCGAGCCGTAGACCGGCGCCACGAGGAGGACGTCGGCCGCGAGGAAGGCGGCGCCGAAGTGCGCCGCGAAGTCGCGCGTCCGCGTGTAGAGGTGAGGCTGGAACAGGGCCACGATCCGCCGGTCGGGATGGACCTGCCGGGCGGCGGCGAGGGTCGCCGAGACCTCCGTCGGGTGGTGGGCGTAGTCGTCGTAGACGAGGACGCCGTCCCGCTCTCCCTTCCTCTCGAAGCGGCGGATGACCCCGGCGAACTCGGCGAGGGCGCGGGACGCGAGGAGGAACGGGATCTCCAGCTCCCGCGCGACGGAGAGCGCCGCCAGGGCGTTCTTGACGTTGTGGAGCCCCGGCACGGAGAGCGTCACCGGCCCGAGGACCGTCCGCTCCGCGACGGCGACGAAGCGCGAGCCGGTCCGCTCGAGGACGAGGTCCCGTGCCGTGACGTCGGCCTGCGGCGTCAGGCCCCACGTCACGACGCGCCGCCGGATCAGGGGCCGGATCTCCTGCACGTTCGGGTCGTCGAGACCGAGCAGCGCCGCGCCGAAGAAGGGGACGCTGTGCGAGAAGCGGGCGAAGGCGTCCTGCAGGTCGGGAAGATCGCGGTAGGTGTCGAGGTGCTCGAGGTCGACGTTCGTGACGACGGCGAGGAGCGGCGTCAGCGCGAGGAACGACCGGTCGAACTCGTCCGCCTCGGCGACGAGCCATTCGCCCCGTCCGAGGCGAGCGTTGCCGACGTCGCGCATCCGGCCGCCGACGATGATCGTCGGGTCGAGCCCGGCCGCGAGCAGGATGGCCCCCGTCATCGACGTCGTCGTCGTCTTGCCGTGCGTCCCGGCGATGGCGATCCCGCGCTTGAAGCGCATCACCTCGGCGAGCATCTCGGCACGCTTGATGACCGGAATGCCTGCCGCGCGCGCTGCAGAGACCTCGACGTTCTCTTCCGAGACGGCCGAGGAATAGACGACCACGTCCGCGCCGGCGACGTGATCCGAAAGGTGCCCGGCGAAGACCGGGATGCCGAGCTGCACGAGGCGCTGCGTCGTTTCCGACTCCCTCGCGTCCGAGCCGGTGACGCGGAGCCCGACGGTCTTCAGCAGCTCGGCGAGGCCCGACATGCCGATGCCGCCGATGCCGACGAAATGGATCTGCTTGACGCGGAGGAAGTTCACGCCGCCCTCCGGGCCGCCCCGTCGACCAGGTCCGCGAGGCGCGACGCGGCGTCGGGAACCGCCGTGCGCCGCGCCGCCTCGCCCATGGCGAGAAGTCTCGCCGGGTCGGAGAGGAGGCCCGCCAGGGCGTCCGCGAGCCGCTGGACGGACGCCTCCGCCTCGGTCACGACGACGGCGGCGCCGGCGCGCTCCAGTTCGCGGGCGTTCGCCTCCTGGTGGCCGTGCGTCGCACCGCCGAAGGGGACGAGGAGCGCGGGCCGCCCCGCCGCGGCGATCTCCGCCGAGGCCATCGCGCCCGAGCGAGAGACGACGAGATCCGCCGCGGCATATTCCGTCGCGATGTCGTCGAGAAACTCGCGGACGGACGCCGGAACGGCCGCGAGGTGTTCGTAGCGGACGCGGAGGTCGGCCGCGTCGTGGCCCAGGCCGCGCCGTGCCGCGCCCGCCTGGTGGACGACCGTGAGCGCGATCCCGCGGCAGGCCACGGCCGCGAGGGCGTCGGGGACGAGGCGGTTGAGGATCTGCGCCCCCTGGCTTCCCCCCACGACGAGGATGTGCATCCGCCGCCCGGCCGGACGAGAGGCGAGCGGCGGGATCCCGAAAAAGTCCTCCCGGACCGGGTTCCCCGTGACGACCGCTCCCCGGAGGGCGCCCGCTCCGGCCGGGCTTCCGGCCCCGACGCGCGTCGCCACCCGCGACAGAAGGCGGTTCGTCACGCCCGGCACGGCGTTCGCCTCGTGGACGATCGTCGGAACGCGGCGGAGCCACGCCGTCGCGACGACCGGCCCGGAGGCGTAGCCTCCGACGCCGACGACGGCGCGCGGCGACCGGCGCGAGAGGATCCGCCACGAGTCGAGAATCGCAGGTGCGAGAGCCGCCAGCCCGGTGAGGCGCGCCGCCGGTCCCTTTCCGACGATCCCCCGCGCCCTGACGAAGTCGAGCGGATAGCCGGCCTTCGGGACCAGCTCGGCCTCGAGTCCGGCACGCGTCCCGACGAAGACGACGGGCTCCTCCGGCCGCCTCCGGGAGAGCTCCTGTGCGAGCGCCAGCGCCGGGAAGACATGTCCTCCCGTTCCGCCGGCCGCGATCAGGATGCCGAAGGAGCCGCTCATGACGCGTGCTGCGAGATGTTGAGGAGGATCCCGACCGCGAGGAGGTTCGTCCAGAGCGCCGAACCCCCGTACGACAGGAACGGGAGGGGAATCCCCTTGGTGGGAAGAAGGGCGAGGACGACGGAAATGTTGACGAGGGCCTGCGCCACGATCATGACGGTGAGACCGACGCCGAGAAGGCGCCCGAACGCGTCCGGCGCGGCGACCGCTGCACGGATGCCGCGGGCGAAGACGATGCCGAAGAGGGCGAGAATGGCGGCGCAGCCGACCAGTCCCAGCTCCTCGCCGACGATGGCGTAGATGAAGTCGGTGTATGGGTAGGGGAGGAAGAAGAGCTTCTGTTTCCCCTCGCCAAGCCCGAGGCCCGTCACCCCGCCGGTCCCGACCGCGATGAGCGACTGGACGGTCTGGAAGCCCTTGCCGAGCGGATCGACCTCCGGGTGGAGGAAGGCGATGATCCTCTCCCTCCGGTACTGGGCCGAGAGGGCGTAGGCGGTGAGCGTCGGTACGACGAGGAGCGCCCCGAGGGCGAACGAACGGACCGGCAGCCCCGCGGTGAAGAGCATGGCCGCGGCGATGGCGAAATAGGTCACGGCCGTCCCGAAGTCGGGCTGGAGGAGGACGAGCCCGGAGAAGAAGGCGAGGAGCCCGGCGATCGGCAGGAGCGTCCGGGTCGGGTGGGCGATCTCCTCCTCGCGCCGCGACAGGAACGCGGCCAGCGCGACGACGAGGCCGAGCTTCGCGAACTCCGACGGCTGGATCGACAGAAGGCCGAGGTTGATCCAGCGGTGCGTCCCGTTGACCGGCGAGCGGAGAAGGACGGTGACGAGAGAGGCGGCGAGGACCACGAGCCCCAGGGCGACGAGCCGCGGGCGGTTCAGCTGGCGATAGTCGAGAAGGAGCGCGCCCGCCGTCAGCCCCGCCCCGAGGAGGACGGCGACTCCCTGCTTGACGAGGAAGAAATAGGGGAATGCGGGCGCGCCGGCGGCCGGCAGATAGATCTGCATCGCCGAGGCGCTGTAGATCATCACGAGTCCGATGAGGACGAGAAGGACGACGGCCACGAAGAGGACCCGGTCGGATGCGAGCTTCCGGGCCATCAATGCCGCAGGGGAACCCGATGGCCGGGTTCCCCCGCTCCCCCTCCGCGCCTCTCGGACGTGGATGACTCGGGAAGCTCCCTCACGAGCTTTTCGAAGACCTCGCCGCGGTGCTCGAAGTTCCGGAACTGGTCGAAAGAGGCGCAGGCGGGCGAGAGGAGCACGACCTCCCCCGGCGCCGCCGCGGACGCCGCCTCCGCCACGGCGCGCTCCAGCGTCCCGCAACGAAGGACGGCGAGGCCCGGTGTCTCCTCCAGCGCCGCCGCGATCCTCCCCCCGGCCGCTCCGATCGTCAGGATGCGCCGCGACTTCGCGAGAGCGAGCGGCGCGAGGCGCCGGAAGTCGTCCCCCTTCTCCTTCCCCCCCAGGATCAGATGGACCGCTGCGTCGGGAAAGCCCTCGAGGCTCTTCAGGGTGGCGTCGATGTTCGTCCCCTTGGAGTCGTTGTACCAGGCCACTCCGCCGAGGACGCGAACGAGGGCGGTCCGATGCGGGAGGCCCCGGAAGGAGCTGAAGGTCGCGGCGACCGCCGGCGGCGTCACGCCGAGCGGCAGCGTCGCGGCCAGCGCCGCCAGGGCGTTCTCGAGGTTGTGCGCTCCGGGAAGCGCCAGGTCATCGCGGCGCGCCACCCTCCGCGGGCCGCTCCCGTCCAGGTCCGCGACGAAGGCGTCGCCCGCGACGGCCGTTCCCCGCGCCGGGACGAACCGGCGGGAGAACTCGAGCCGCCGGGCCCGGGGCCGGATCCGTGCCACCAGCGGGTCGTCCGCGTTGAGCACCGCCACCTGTGCCTCCCGCTGGTTCTCGAAGATCCGCGCCTTGGCGGCGCCGTAGTCGTCGAGAGAGCGGTACCGGTCGAGGTGGTCCGGGGTCAGGTTGAGATGCACCGCCACGTCGGGCGCGAAGCGGCGGATCCCCTCGAGCTGGAAGGAGGAGAGCTCCACGACCCAGGTCGGCGGCGGGGCTCCGGCCACGAGCGCGCCCGGCGCGGCGAAGGAGAGCCAGGGGGTCCCGAAGTTCCCGCAGGCCACGGCCGCCCGCCCCGCCGAAGAGAGGAGCGCCGCGGCGAGGGCCGTCGTCGTCGACTTCCCGTTCGTCCCCGTGATCCCGATGACGACGCCGGGAAGGAGACGTGAGGCGATCTCGATCTCTGAGACGACCGGCAGGGCTCGGGCCCGCGCCGCGTCGAGGATCGGAAGGAGAAGCGGGACCCCGGGCGAGACGACGACGAGGTCCACGCCGTCCAGGAGAGACGCCGGATGGGAGCCGAGCACGTAGCGGACGCCGCCGCGCTCCGGAACGTCGCCGAGCTCCTCGCGTCCCTTCGTGTCGGTCGCGATCACCTCGACGCCGCGCCCCGCGAGCGCGTCCACAGCCGCGCGTCCGGAGCGGGCGAGCCCGAAGACCGCGGCCCGCGTGACTTCGGGAAGGTCGGGACCGAGGGAGAGGCTCATCGCAGTTTCAGGGTGGAGAGCGAGAAGAGGGCGAAGATGATGGCCACGATCCAGAACCGGATGATGACTTTCGACTCGGGCCAGCCGAGCAGCTCGAAGTGGTGGTGGAGGGGCGCCATCCGGAAGATGCGCCGGCCGGTCAGCTTGAAGGAGGCGACCTGGAGAATGACGGAGAGCGCCTCGACGACGAAGAGCCCTCCGACGAAGACGAGGAGGATCTCCTGCTTGATCAGGATGGCCACCGCGCCGAGGGCGGCTCCGAGCGCGAGGGAGCCGGCGTCGCCCATGAAGACCTCGGCGGGGTGGGCGTTGAACCAGAGGAATCCGAGCGAGGCGCCGACGATGGCCGCGAGGAAGACGGAGAGCTCGCCGGTGCCGGGGACCGAGGGAACGAGGAGGTAGTGGGCGGCCCGCGCGTTCCCTGCGATGTAGGCGAGCAGGGCGAAGGTCGCGGCCGCGATGAGGGTCGAGCCGATGGCGAGCCCGTCGAGGCCGTCCGTCAGGTTGACGGCGTTCGAGGCCCCGACGACGACGAGCGTGGCGAAGACGAGGTAGCCCGCGGTGCCGAGGTCGGGGTGGAGCTGCTTCAGGAAGGGGAACGAGAGGTGCGTCGGCTCGGGCCGTCCCGGAAAGAACGTCATCGAGGCGGCGCCGACGCCGAGGCCGATCAGCGACTGGAGAACGAGCTTCTCTCTTCCGGAGAGGCCCCGGTTCTGCTGGCGCGACACCTTTCGCCAGTCGTCCCCGACGCCGACCGCCATGGCGAGGAGCATCGCCAGAAGCGCGACCCAGACGTACCGGTTGCCGGGCTCTGCGAAGAGGAGCGTCGGAACCGCGACGGCCAGATTGATGAGCACTCCCCCCATTGTCGGCGTCCCCGCTTTCGACTGGTGCGCCCTCGGACCGTCCTCGCGGATCGCCTGTCCGATCTGCCGCTGCTTCAGCCACCGGATGAGCGAGGGACCGAGGAGGATGGACAGGATGAGGGCGAGGAGCGCCGCGACGGCGGCCCGGAACGTGATGTAACGGAAGACGCCGACGACAGGGACCCGTCCGGCGAGATGGCCGAGAAGCCAGGTGATCACGGCGTCGGCCCTCCGCCCGGATCGCCTCCGGCGAGCGCGCGGAGCAGCTCGGCCGCCACGGCCCGGTCGTCGAACGGCTCCCGCCGGCCGGCGACGATCTGCTCCGTCTCGTGCCCCTTCCCGGCGAGGAGGACGACATCCCCCGACCGGGCGCGCCGAAGGGCTTCCGCGATCGCCTCCCGCCGGTCGACGAGGAAGGTTGCGGTCTTCCCCGCGGCGACGATGCCGGCGCGGATGTCGGTGAGAATGGCCTCGGGGTTTTCGCTGCGCGGGTTGTCCGAGGTGACGAGGACGTCGTCGGCGAGGAGGGCCGCGAGCTTCCCCATCTCGGGGCGCTTGCTCCGGTCGCGATCGCCGCCGCAGCCGAAGACGACGAGGACGCGCCCGCCGGAACTCTTCGCCAGTTCGCGCGCCGTCAGGAGAGCGCCTTCGAGGGCCCCCGGCTTGTGGGCGTAGTCGACCAGGACGTGAAGACCCTGGCTGTTCGGAACGCGCTCGAGGCGCCCCGGAACCCGATCGAATGAAGAGAGAGCCCGGACGATCTCGGTGGCTTTGAGGCCGAGGGCGAGCCCGGTCGCGACGGCGGCCAGCAGGTTCTCGGCGTTCGGGCGCCCGAAGAGGGGCGACCGGAGGTCGAGCGTCTCCTCCGTCGAGGCCACCGTCACCTCCAGCGCGAGACGGGGCACGACCGTTCGAATGCGCCCCCGGACGTCGGCCGCGGCGTGCCCTTCGAGCGAGAACGCGAATCGGGACGGCCCGGGGATCCGCGGGAGGAGCCGCCGCCCCCACGGGTCCGCGAGGTTCACGACGGCCTTTCCTCCCGGCTTCAGGAGGGAGAAGAGGCGCGCCTTCGCCTCGAAGTAGCCGTCCATGTCGCCGTGAAAGTCGAGATGCTCGCGCGAGAGGTTCAGGAAGACCGCCACGTCGAAGAAGCACCCCGAGAGCCGCTCGAGCGTGAGGGCATGCGATGAGCACTCCATCGCCGCGGCCGTCCCGCCGTCGGCGGCGAGGGCCGCGAGCATCGGCTGCAACTCGGTCGCCTCGGGGGTCGTCCGCGGGGCGGGCGCCTCCCGCCCGTTGGCGCCCCGCCAGAAGATCGTCCCGAAGAGGCTCCGCCGTGGATGCCGAAGCGCGAGGACTCTGTCGATCAGGAGCGTCGTCGTCGTCTTTCCGCTCGTTCCCGTCACGCCCACCGTGACGAGGGAGTGGCACGGGAAGCCGGCGAGCTTCGCGGCCAGGAGGCCGGCCGCGCGCCGCGGGTTCTCGACCGAGAGATAGGGGATGCTCAGAGGAGACGGGGAGGGCGAAAGGCCGAGCGCCGCCACGGCTCCGCGGGTGACGGCGTCCGGGACGTAGCTCCGGCCATCGGCCACGAGGCCGGGGAAGGCGGCGAAGAGGGTGCCGGGCGCCGCGCGCCGCGAATCGTGCGTGACGGCGAGGATCTCCGGATCGCCCGGCGCTCCGGCCCGTGCGTGGGGCAGTTCGGCCGCGAGGGTGGAGAGCTTCACCGCGCCTCCCCGGTCCGCCCGGGGGGCGCCGCAGGCGAGAGAGCCACGAGGCAGACGCTTCCGCGCCCCGCCGGTGTCCCGGCCGGCGGCTCCTGCGCGACGACGAAGCCGCGGCCCGAGAGCTTCGCGGAGATTCCGGCGTGCGCGAGCGCCCGGACCGCATCGCGCGCCGAGAGACCCGCCACGTCGGGCACCGTCTCGCCGCCCGTCTCGACGGCCGGGCCGAAGGGCCGGCTCGCCGCGGGGAGGAGGAGCGGCAGCGGGCCGCCGGCCCTCGCGCCTGCGGAGAGGTCGGCGGTCAACACGGCGGGCGGCCGATCGGGGAGGGCGGGCGGAACGCCGAGAAGGCCGAGCGAGGCGGCCATCACGGAAGAGAAGACCGGCGCCGCGACGTCGCCGCCGTAATAGATCCCCTTCGGCTCGTCGACGACCACCGCCACGACGAGGCGGGGCTTCTCGGCGGGGACGAAGCCCACGAAGGACGCGACGTGCCTGTCCCTGTAGTAGCCGCCGCCCGGAGCCGCCTTCTGGGCCGTCCCGGTCTTCCCCGCGGCCCTGTAGCCGGGGACGGCGGCCCGCGTTCCCGTTCCCTCTTCCACGACGTTCGTCATCAGCCGGCGAAGGGTCCGCGCCGTCGCCGGCGAGACGACCCGAACGGCCGGCCGCGGCGGGATCCGGCGGACATTCTGCTCGCCCCGGCGGATCTCGGAAACGAGGTAGGGCGTCGGCAGCAGGCCGTCGTTCGCGAGGGCGGCGTAGGCGCGGGCGATCTGGAGGACCGTGACCCCGATCCCCTGCCCGAACGACATCGTCGGAAGGGAGAGCGCGCTCCAGGATGACACCTCGGCGAGAAGGCCGCCCGTCTCCCCGTCGAGATCGATCCCCGTCCGCTGGCCGAAGCCGAAGGCGCGGACGCCCCGGTAGAACAGTTCCCGTCCGAGCGTCAGGCCGATCCGCGCGGTCCCGATGTTCGAGGAGTGGGCCAGGACCTCCGGGAGCGGGAGCGTGGACCAGGCCTTGCGGTCGTGCTCGTGAATCGTCGTCGCCCCGATGGTGAGAGCTCCGCCCCCGCAGTCGATGATGTCGTTCTCGGAGACGACGCCCGCATCGATCGCCGCCGCGAACGTGACCGGCTTGAAGATGGAGCCGGGCTCGAAGGTGTCGGCGACCGGGCGGCAGCGGCGCGTCTCGGCGTCCAC
>JBLMYG010000041.1:0-4629 GCA_050258155.1 Acidithiobacillales bacterium | reverse complement strand
CGTGAGTGGAAGCGGAACGGAGACCGAACCAGACCAACCGCGGGGAGCTGTGAGGGTGGTGTCCGTGATAACGACCTGACGACGGGGCCGGCACAACACCACTACTCCCCAGACAGCCAAGGCCGCCAGAGAACCCGCTACGGCCTCGAGCGACAGGCGGTGCGCAGCGATGAGTTCGCCTATAAAGGTGCCGATCGCTGCAGGAACGCCTGCGAGCAGCCACTCACGAGTTCGGGAGATGGGGAAGCGGTGCCAAGCAGCCGCGGCGCTTTCGAGAGGCATGTTCGCTGCCTAACCAGTATTAGACGGCAGGTGAGGGTGGCTAGATCTGGGTGCTTCTGACGAAAAACGGGCCGAAGGGTCTAGAGCTAGGCGCATCTATGTTCCTACTTCTAGCCGCCTTTCTGTTGCTGCCGCGGGTTGACGAGGCGCCTACGGACCCTCAGCTCGACCGCCCTGTCGTATCGCATCCGCCACAAACGTAGTGCCGGGTCCCAGCGGGCGCCAGCGGTTTTCAACCGCTCCTGCAGCGCCCTCTCCCACGGCTCGACCCTCACCCAGACGAGTGCGTCGTTCGGGAGGCGGCGCGAAGGGCGCCAGCGGGCGCGGCCGACGACGATCTCGATGGTCTTCAGGCGCTGGCCGGCGCGCTCGTCGTACCGGTATCGGACGCAGACGAGCTCGGAACCGTGAATCTTCAGGAGCTTCTTCGTGCCTCGCTGCCCGGGACGCAGCGTCTTTCGCACCTCGGCCCGGGTCGCTGCGGGCGACGGGAGGGGCGGAGGCTCCGGTCGCGACGTCCTCTCCATCGTTCTGTCGCTTGCACCGCGAGTCTACGGCGGGCCGCGGCTACGGATCTCTCCGCGCGTGGCGGGGAGGCGGCAGAGCGAAACGAAGGGCCCGAGAACGGCTGAATCGCCGGTGAAAACCAGCCTGCGCTCCCTGTGAAGAGACCGTAACAGCCTGAAGGCTTCGGGGCGCCGGAACCGACGGAAATTCAACGACCTACGGCGGTTCGCGGCGGGCGTGGTACTTGCTTTCCAGTCCGGCGTGCTGATTCGCTGGGGGAGCGTGAGAGACGCCCGTCTCCCCTGCACCGGCTGTCGTGACGCGGGCCGGCCGGGCTCCATTGGTCTTCTGGCCGCTCTTCTGACAGGGGCGCTCTCTTTCGCTCTTCTCGCTTCCGCGCGCGCGGTCGCCGACCTCCCCGCTCGCGGAGGCCTCGCTCCGCTGGGAGGGGTCCATGCAAACCTGTCGTGCGAAGAGTGTCACGGGCCGGGTCTCCGGATTCCCCCCGGCGAGCTCCCCTCCCCGGTGAGCCGCCGGAACGTCTCCGCAACGTGCGGCCGCTGCCACAAGGCCGAGCTCGAGGCCTACCTGTCGAGCTCGCACGCCCGCGGCGTGGCGGCCGGGAACGAGCTTTCCCCCACGTGCGTCTCGTGCCACGGGAGCCACGTGATCCTTCCGGTCCGCGCCGCCGCCGCGCCCACCTCCACGAGCCGGGTCTCGACGACGTGCGCCCGCTGCCACGACGACCCGGCGGTGATCCGGCACACGCAGCTCCCCTCCGCCTGCGTGGAGGGATTCGAGGGGACGATCCACGGCGTCGCGCTCTCGCACGGCATCCTGGACGTGGCGACCTGCCCGTCGTGCCACGGCGCGCACCAGATTCTCCCCGCGAGCGACCCCCGTTCGACCCTGAACCCGAAGCGCCTGGAAGGGACCTGCCGCGTCTGCCATCCCGAGGTCACGCCCGCCATGCTCGCGCGGGTGAAGCACCACGAGGGACGTCCCCAGGACCGGGGGATCCTCCGGCAGCTCAGGGTCTACTTCCCGCTCGCCGGGGCTTCGGTCAACCCTCTCCTGATCGTCGGGATGGGGGGGCTCGTCGGCTTCCTCTCCGGCCTCTTCGGAGTGGGCGGCGGCTTCCTGATGACGCCGCTCCTCATCTTCATCGGCATCCCCGCCGCCGTGGCTGCCGCCACCGACGCCGCCCAGATCACCGCGGGCGCCACGTCGGGGGCCCTCTCCCATTCCCGGATCGGGAACGTCGACTTCAAGATGGGCCTCTTCATCGTCGGCGGGGGCTGGACGGGCGGGGTCGTGGGCGTGCAGCTCGTGAAGGTCCTCCGGAACCTCGGCAACTTCGACTTCTTCCTGAAGGCGACCTATGTCCTCGTCCTCGGCTTCATCGGCCTCACCATGCTCCGCGAAGGGCTGCGGGCGTGGCGGAGGAGGTCCGAGGCCGGCGAGCCGCCGCGCGGATCCCTGACGGTCTTCTTCGCCCGGCTCCCCTTCCAGGTGAGCTTCCCCAAGTCGGGGCTCCGGACCTCCGTCATTCTCCCGGTCGCTGCCGGCTTCCTCGTGGGGGTGCTCGCCGCGTTTCTCGGCGTGGGCGGGGGATTCATCATGCTCCCGACGATGATCTACATCATCGGCATCCCGACGCGCGTGGCGGTCGGGACCGACCTGTTCCAGATCGTCCTGACCTCGGCGAACGTCACGATTCAGCAGGCCAACACCAACAGGACGGTGGACGTGATGCTAGCCGTGGCGCTCTTCGCCGGTTCGGTCATCGGCGCCCAGTTCGGCGTGGCGGCCAGCCGCCGCCTCCGGGGCGAGCAGATCCGCGTCTTCCTGGCCCTCATCGTCCTCGTGGTGATGGGCATCCTCCTCTTCCAGCTGCTTCTGCCGCCGGCGCAGCTCATCGACTTTGCCAAGTCGGGGGGAGGGCACTGAGGTGCTCTTCGCGACCCTCTTCGCCGCCCTTGCGGGAACTCCGGCGGCCCCGCCCGCCCCGGCCTCCGAGGCGCGGATCGAGGTCCGGCGCGTCGAGGTCTCGTACACCTTCTCGGGTCGCGACCTCTTTCTCTATGGCAAGGCGCCGGCCGGAACGCGCTACGTCGCCGTCGTGATGGAAGGGCCGCCGGCCGGCCCGGTCCGGCTGATGGAGAAGGGGCGGGTCGCGTTCTTCTGGCTCGGCGTCCGGCAGTACCGTCTCACCGGGGCGCCCGGCCTCTTCCTCGTGAACGTCAGCTGCCCGATCTGCAACGGCTTCGCTCCCTGCCGGCATACCGGAGCGCTCGAGGCCGTTAACCGGCTGCTCGCTCCGCTCGGCCTCCTGACGGGCCCGGAGGAGGTGGCCGCCCGGGCCCGCCTCGAGAGCCTCTCGTCGCCGCTTCGTCCGGGAGAGGAGGAGCGCGTCCTCTCCGGCTTCTGGACGCTCCAGACACAGCGCGGCCTCTACGGCGTCCGGACGAACGGCGTCCGGCTGAACGCCGCGGGTGATTTCTATCATTCCTTCCACCTCCCCGCGTCCGCTCCGGACGGCCTCTACGGCGTCACCACGTACCTCCTCGGCGAGGATCGCCTGCTCGGCGTGGAGACGAACGAGCTCTTCCTGCGCAAGACCGGGATGGTGGACTGGCTGTCGGGCCTGGCCGACCGCCGCCCCCTCCTCTACGGCGCGTTCACGGTGCTCATCGCGGTCGCCTCGGGCTGGATCGCGGGCACGCTGTTCGGGAGGGGGGGACACTGATGCACCGAGATCAGGGATCTCGATCGGCGATCCCCAGTAGCATCCGACCCCGTACCACCATCTAGCCTTGGCTTTCACGGAAAGGAGAGGAGATCAGCGCACATGACGGCACAGCTCATCATCATGGTCATCGCGTTTTCACTGTTCGGGCTGCTCTTCGCGGCCTATCTCGCCCGGTGGGTGCTCCGGTTCTCGACCGGGAGCCCGGCCATGCAGAAGATCTCCAACGCCATCAAGGAGGGGGCCGAGGCCTTCCTCCGCCGGCAGAACCGGACGATCATCGGGCTCGCTCTCGCGTTCGCGGTCATCCTGTTCGTCGGCTACGGCGTCATCAGGGAGCACCGGCCGTTCGATCCCGTGGCGAGCTCGTACCAGCTCGCCTTCTGGATCACCCTCTCCTTCGTGTTCGGGGCGCTCTGCTCGGTCTTCGCCGGGTACGTCGGGATGTGGGTCTCGATCCGGAGCAACATCCGGACGGCGACGGCGGCCCTCTCGAGCCTCAACGACGCGCTCCGGATCGCCCTTCGCGGGGGCGCCGTCTCCGGCCTCCTCGTCGTGGCCATGAGCCTCCTCGGCGTCAGCGGGCTCTACGCCCTCGTGGACGCCTTCGGCAACGTCGAGCCGACGAAGATCCCGCTTCTCATCGTCGGCTACGGCTTCGGGGCCTCCTTCGTCGCCCTCTTCGCCCAATTGGGCGGCGGCATCTACACGAAAGCGGCCGACGTGGGCGCCGACCTTGTCGGCAAGGTGGAGGCCGGCATTCCCGAGGATGATCCTCGCAACCCGGCCGTCATCGCCGACCTCGTCGGCGACAACGTCGGCGACTGCGCGGGGCGCGGCGCCGACCTCTTCGAGTCGACGGCCGCCGAGAACATCGGTGCCATGATCCTCGGGGCCTCTCTCGCGGCCGCTGCCGAGAAGGCCAACTTCGGCTTTTCCGCCGGCGTCATCGGCGTGATGATGTTCCCCCTCATCGCGCGCGCCTTCGGGATCGTCGCCTCGATCATCGGCATCATGATGGTCAGAATGGACAAGGAAGAGAAGATCGACCCGATGCAGGCGCTGAACCGCGGCTACTACTACGCGGTGGT
>JBLMYG010000040.1:0-3090 GCA_050258155.1 Acidithiobacillales bacterium | reverse complement strand
CGGCGACGAACCCCCCCCGGTCGGCTTTCTTGTCGGCTCCGAGGCGCACCCTCCACGTCCGGAGCGCGGTCGCGGGCGGCCGCGGCGGCCGGACGAGGCCAAAGGTCCATTCGCGCGCCGTCGCGGCGACCCGTGCGGAAAGGCCCGCCCGCTTCTCCGAGAGGCCGAGCGCCGCGAGGAGGCCCCAGGCGACCGCCTCGCCGTGCGTCAGGCGATAGGCCGACGCCGCCTCGAGAGCGTGTCCGATCGTGTGCCCGAGGTTGAGCGCGAACCGGCGGCCGCGCCGCTCGAACGGGTCGGTCGCCACCACGCCGGCCTTCATCGCGAGCGAGCGGCGCACGGCCTCGGCGACGGACTCGGACCGGCGTACCGAAAGCCCCGGCGCGAGGCGCGGCATCGCCCGGAAGAACGACGGCGAAAGGAGCGCGCTCTTGACCACCTCGGCGAGGCCGGACCGGTACGCCCGCTCGGGCAGCGTCCCGAGAACGTCCGGCTCGACGGCGACGAGGCGCGGCATGTGGTAGGCACCGGCCAGGTTCTTCCCGGCTGCGAGATCGACGGCGGTCTTTCCGCCGAGGGCGCTGTCGGCGGCCGCGAGGAGCGTCGTGGGAACCTGGACGACGGGAACGCCCCGGAGGGCGAGGGCCGCCGCGAGCCCGGCGACGTCGCCCACCGTCCCGCCCCCGAAGGCCACCACCCCCCCGTCGCGCTTCAGCCCTCGCCCGGCGAGGTCCGAGAGGAGATGCCCCAGAACGTTCCACGTTTTGGCCGCTTCGCCGTCCGGGACAAGGATCGGCTGGGGATCCACCCGCCCTCCACTTCCATCGAGGAGCTTCTTCCCATGGAGTTCGAAGATCTTCTCAGAAGTCACGAGATACCAGCGACCCGGTGCGATGTTTGGCAGGCGCGACGCGAGGACGCTGAAAGCGCCTCGTCCCACGAGGACGTCGGTCCTGGTCCCCCCCGCGGAGAACGAAAAGCGGCGCAGCCGCCCCGGAACCCCAGAGCCCTGGCCTCTTCCCATTCTCAGAGAATCCTCGGTCGTCTTCTCGTCAACCCACGACCCGTTTCACGAGCGCGAGGTCCAGCTCCGCGAGCTGCTCCGGATCGACCGGTCCCGGCGATCCCGTCAAGAGACAGCTTCCGGAGGCGGTCTTCGGGAAGGCGATCACATCGCGGATCGATCCGCTCCCGGTCAGGATCATCAGGATCCTGTCGAGCCCGAGGGCGATGCCGCCGTGGGGCGGCGCGCCGTAGCGGAAAGCGTCGAGAAGGAAGCCGAATTTCGAGCGCGCCTCGTCAGGGCCGATCCCGAGGCGGGAGAAGACGCGCGACTGGACGTCGGGGCGGTGGATCCGGATCGAACCGCCGCCCAACTCCATCCCGTTCAGGACGACGTCGTAGGCGCGCGCCCGGACGCGCCCCGGGTCCGACTCCATGAGCGGCAGGTCCTCCTCGTGCGGTGACGTGAAGGGGTGATGCATGGCGTACCATCGCCGGTCCTCCGGGTGCCATTCGACGAGCGGGAACCCGGTGATCCAGACGAAGTCGAAGCGCCCCTCCGGGATCAGCTTCTCCTCGCGCGCGATCTGGACGCGCAGGGCGCCGAGGACGTCGTTGACGACCTTGGCCGGGCCGCCAGCGACGAGAAGCAGGTCGCCGCCCCGTGCGTCGAACGTCGTGCGCAGGCTCTCGACGGCAGCATCACCGAAGAGTTTCTTCGAATTGGAATTCCAGCCCCCGCCTTCCGGGAGCTTGATCCACGCGAGCAAGGTCGCGCCTTGGGATCTCGCCCCTTTCTCGAGGTCGTCAAGACGCTTCCGAGAGAACGACGCCCCGCCGGGGACACACAGACCCTTTAGGGTCTCCCCCTTCGAAGAAATCTCCTCCGGGACGGTGGCTGGAGGAAGAGTCTTCAATTCGAGCCCGAACCGCGTGTCCGGGCGATCGA
This sequence comes from Acidithiobacillales bacterium, assembly GCA_050258155.1. Taxonomy (GTDB): domain Bacteria; phylum Acidobacteriota; class Thermoanaerobaculia; order UBA5066; family UBA5066; genus DAOMFB01. Next base: position 1,139 of record JBLMYG010000040.1, on the reverse strand, counting down.
TGCCGTACCGCTCCATCGCCTCGTCGTACGTGAGGCGGGGGAACGGGACGGGACACGGGATGCCATAGGCCGGGAAAACCGACGAGAAGAGCTTCTCGATCAGGGCGAAGATCGCCTCCTCCGAAGGGAAGGAGACCTCGAGATCGATCTGGGTGAACTCCGGCTGCCGGTCGGCCCGGAGGTCCTCGTCCCGGAAGCAGCGCGCGATCTGGAAGTACCGCTCCAGACCGGAGACCATCAGAAGCTGCTTGAAAAGCTGGGGCGATTGCGGCAGCGCGTAGAACGCGCCCGGATGGACGCGCGACGGGACCAGGAAATCACGAGCCCCTTCCGGCGTCGACTTCGTGAGGATCGGGGTCTCGATCTCCAGAAACCCCTCCTCGTGGAGGATCTGCCGGATCCTGAATGTCACCTCGCTCCGGGTGACGAGGTTTCGGGTCATCTCCGGGCGACGGAGGTCGAGGTAACGGTACTTCAGCCGAAGGTCCTCCGCTGCCTTGACGCCGTCCTCGATCGGAAAGGGGGGAGTCTCGGCGCGGTTCAGGACGGCGAGCGACGAGGCTCTCACCTCGATTTCGCCCGTGGACAGATCCGGGTTCACTGCGCCGCTCTCGCGGGCCACGACCAGACCCGAGACCTCGAGGACGTACTCGCTGCGGATCTCCTTGGCCGCCTCGAGAACCTCCTGAGAGGGAAGAAACCGGGCGTCGAAGACGACCTGGACGATCCCCGAGCGGTCGCGCAGGTCGACGAAGACCAGCTCGCCGTGGTCCCTGCGGCGATTGACCCAGCCCATGAGCCGGACGGTCCTTCCGGCGTCGCCCTTTCCGAGCGACCCGGCCGGGGTCCGGGCCATCGTTTCTTCCACGGCGCGGATTGTAGAGGCTACGCCTTCAGCTTCGCGGCCAGCTCGGCGCGAGGCACGTTTCTCTGCTCTCTCGTCCTGAGGTCCTTGACGGGAAACTCGCCGGTAGCCCGCTCCCGTTCGCCGACGAAGACGACGAAGCGGATTCCCTTCCTTTCCGCGCTCTTGATGCCGCGCGCCGGGCCCCGGGCGGCGGTGTCGAGGTCGACGCGGAGGGGCGCCGCTCCCGCGCCTCCTCGCCTCAGCTCCTGCGCCAGAGAGATCGCTTCCGGGA
>JBLMYG010000039.1:0-6286 GCA_050258155.1 Acidithiobacillales bacterium | reverse complement strand
ATTTCGAGGCCGGGTACGGAGGTGAGCTTGCCGCGGATCGCGTCCGCGACGCCGTCGGCGAAGTAGTCGTCCTCGGGAGCCCCAAGGTTTTCGAACGGCAGCACGGCCAGGCGCGGGACCCCTCCGGCCGTGCCCGCCGGCCGATGCGCCCGACGCAGGAGGAAGACGCCTGCGACCGCGAGAACCAAGAGAAACGCTGCGGCGATGAGAGCCTTTCTCTGCGGGCGGCTCATGCGCGGTTGCGAGAGCTGCTCCGACAGATTGGATGCGATGTCCCTGACGGACTGATACCGTTGATCGGGATCCTTCTCGAGGCAATGCTTGACGATGTCGTCGAGAGCGGGCGAGATGTTTCCCGCCGCCCCCGACAGCCCGGGCGGCTCCTCCTTCAGGATCGCCGCAATCATGTCACTCGCCGTGTCCCCCTTGAACGCCTTCCTTCCCGAGAGCATCTCGTACAGGACCGCCCCGAACGAAAAGATGTCCGACCGGTGATCGACGGAACGGCCCCGGACCTGCTCGGGGGACATGTAGCCCAGAGTGCCGATAACCGTCCCCGGCTCGGTACGACCAGAGACGGTTGGCGCGCCCGACTCTTCGCCCGGGGAAACCGGATCGACCGTCTTCGCCAGGCCGAAGTCGAGGATTTTGAGGTGGCCGCCCCTGGTGATGAAGAGGTTCTCCGGCTTCAGGTCCCGGTGGACGACTCCCTTCTCGTGGACAGCGGCAAGACCATTGGCGACCTGAAGCGCGTAATCGACGGCCTGCCTCTCCGAGAGGGGCCCTGCGTCGAGCTTGCCTCGCAGTGTCTCGCCTTCCAGAAGCTCCGTCACGGCGTAAGAAACGCCGTCCTGTTTTCCGAAGTCGAAGATCGAGAGGATGTTCGGGTGGGAAAGGGCTGCGACCGCCAGAGCCTCGCGCTCGAATCTCGCCAAGGCGTCTGGATCACAGCAGAGCGACTGCGGCAGGACCTTGATTGCCACGTCACGTTTGAGCTTCGAATCTCTCGCCCGGTACACCTCGCCCATCCCTCCTGCGCCGAGAGGCGAAAGGATCTCGTAGGGGCCGAGGCGCGTGCCTACGGCGAGTGCCACTGGTGACGCTCCGTGTCTTCTCTCGCTAGAGTATCTCAGTATTCCGAGGCGCCTGTGCCTCGCCAGAATCCCGTAAGGTGTCCGAATGGGGCGTACGTGCCTCGGCGGATGGAATTTCCTTCACTCCATAGGTCGTCCCCTCCGACTCTCTTTCACGAAGGCGACGGGATGCAGCCCGACACAGAGCCTTCAGCCGATTCGCTCACGCACCTCATCAGCCTCGTCGAGGCCGGTTCTGTTCCGACGCTCGCGGACGCTGCAATATTGGCGAGCCACGATCAGCCGCGCGGATTCGACCGGGCTCCCTGACGCTGTGTTTCGTGAGAGAGGTGCTTGAAGCGTGCGCCGGAGGGTTTCGGCTCCGTCGTCCGGGAGTTCTCACCAGCCTCGGACCCTAGAGCGCCTCACGAACTCACTCAGATTCAGATTGATCTTTCGCCCCTGGGATGCCGCGTGTTACCGTGCGCTGGATCATCTCGCTCGGTTGGGCGGACTGAATGCCGAAAGGCGGGGGGCACGGTGCTTCAGGGTTTTCCCGCCCGCTTCTCCGACTGGAAGACGGGTCACGAATCGGTGTGATCGGCGGGGGGCCCGCGGGCTCCTTCTTCAGCTACTTCGCTCTCCTGACGGCGCGCCGGATCGGCCTGGCCCTTTCGGTCGACATTTACGAGCCGAAAGACTTCTCGAAGCCCGGCCCGGCGGGCTGCAACATGTGTGGGGGAGTCATCTACGAGTCGCTCGTTCAGAACCTGGCGGTGGAGGGAATCCACCTGCCCCCGGAGGTCATCCAGCGCCGTATCGACTCCTACATGCTCCACATGGACGTGGGAAGTGTGCGGATCGAGACGCCACTCAAGGAGAAGCGGATAGCGGCCGTCCACAGGGGCGGCGGCCCGAGGACCTTCCGGCCCGAGAACGTCCGCAGCTTCGACGCCTATCTGCTCGGCCTCGCCCGCGGTTCCGGCGCGTCCGTCGTAACGGAGCGTGTCACGAACCTGGGTTGGTCAGAGGGCCGGCGTTTCATCGAGACGAAGAGCGGGCGCCGTGAGACATATGACCTGGTGGTCGCTGCCACGGGGGTGAACGCCGCGCCATTCATGCAGGAGGACGCGACGGCGGAGACGGGCCCGGCCGCGCCGAAGACGACGCGGGCCCACGCCAGCGAGTTCTTCCTCGCCCGGAGCATTCTCAAGAGATACATCGGTTCCTCCATGCACGTCTTCCTCCTCGACATCCCGAGGCTCGAGTTTGCAGCCATCATTCCCAAGAGCGATTACGTGACGGCGTGTCTGCTGGGGAAGGAGATCGACGAGGCCCTCGTGGAGTCGTTTCTCAACTCGAGCGAGGTGACGTCGTGCATGCCGCCGCTCTGGAAGCCGCCGCAGGATCATTGCCACTGCTCACCCCGGATCAACGTGGGCGCTGCACCGCGCTCATTCGGGGATCGAATCGTCTCGATCGGCGACTGCGCGACGACGAGGCTGTACAAGGATGGCATCGGGGCGGCCTACAGGACGGCGAAAGCCGCTGCCGTGGCAGCCGTGCTGCGGGGCGTCTCGGCAGAGGCCTTCCGGCGCTATTACGCCCCGGCCTGCAGGAAGATCGAAGCGGACAACCGGATCGGGAAGATCATCTTCACCATCGCCCGCATTCCCCGCAAGTCCTGTCGAATGAGGCGCGCTGTTTACAGGATGGTTTCCCGGGAGCAGCAACGGCCGGGTGGCCGGCGCCGGATGAGCCTGGTCCTGTGGGACGTCTTTTCGGGTGGCGCCTCGTACCGGAGCATTCTGAGGCGGATCCTTCACCCTGCGCTTCTCGGGTCGTTCCTCGTCAATCTGATCGCGGCACGGAGGCCCCGGAGCCGCCCCCGGCGTGAGGAGGGAATCTCGATGTCTCCAGTTGGAACGGGTGTTCTCGGTAAGCAATACGAAGACGGCGAGATCATCGTGCGGCAGGGCGAGCCGGGCGACTCCATGTATGTCGTCCAGGAGGGGAGGGTCGAGGTCCTCCGGAGAGAAGGAGACAAGGAGTACTGCCTCCGGGAGCTCGGGCCGGGCGAGTTCTTCGGCGAGACGGCGATCTTCGAGGGCGAGACGCGCCCGGCTACCGTCCGCGCCGTCGGCGAGGTATGGGTCTACAGCCTGGAGCGGGACAGCCTTCTCCGGAGAATTCACGAGGATCCATCCCTCGCGTTCGGTCTGATCCAGCAGATGTCCTACAGGATCCGGGAGCTGGAGCGGGCGCTTCTGAGCCGCGGCGGCGTCCCCGAGGGGGGCGGGGCCTGAGCGCCGAAGCGTTCAGTCCGGAGCGGGCCGGTCGACCAGGCGCTCCTCGTCCATCCTCGTGAACGGGACCTCCCGACCCTTTCGCCCGTCGCCGTCTCAGCCGGTGCGCCGCATCCGGAAGACCAGGGCATAGAGGGCCGGATTCACCGCGACGACGAGCGTGTCGAGGGTTTGCTGCACTGTGGGGACGCAATGGGACCTGCGGCAAGTGCCGAAGGGCGATTGGCGTGGTGGGGACCCCGAGCAGGCGCACGCTCAGCTTCTCGAGTCCTCGCCCCAAACGGGTTCTGCTTAGGCCTAATGCGACGTTCGTGAAGAGAACCGGCAAGAGCCACTCGGATGGACCGAACGGTCTCTGCCTGGATCGCCGGGGCTGCGGAGTCGACCGTACCCGAAGGAACCCGTAGATAGCCCCCGTCCGGGCAGAATGCCAGTCTGGCCAGACGGACCGACGAAACCGGAGGAGAGGACCGCACCTTCTAGTTGAGATCGCCCCCGGCAATTCCCGTTGCGCTTCTACGGGAGGTGGTCGTTCATCTCGCCCGCGGGGCAAGACGCCTCAGCTCGTCGAAGACGTTGAAGACCAGGATGCGGGTGGGAGGCGCGCCCCTCGTATCCCTTTCGGGGTGGACGAAGGCCACCCGGTCGCCTGAGGGGTGCCAGTCGATGTCTTCCGTCTCGGGCGGCAGCTCCGCCCACTGTCGGGGCGTGCCGGGCACAAACGAGGCCCCCTCAGCGCGGTACGGAACGACCATGAGACGGTCGCCGGACCGGTAGAGGAGTTCCGGCCTCGTCGGCGACCAGCGGGGATCTCCTCCGGAGCCGGTCGAGACCTGCCACCTGCCGCCGGGACCGGGAAACGGCCGGACGTAGACCTCGAACGTGCCCGACTCGTTTGAGGTGTAGGCCAGCCAGCGGCCGTCCGGCGAAAACGCGGGATCGTACTCCTGGAACGGGGTGGCCAGGAACGGCACGGCGGTGCCGGGCTGAAAGCCGGACTTCTCGTCGCCCTCGACCGGCAGGATCATCAAGTCGAGGAGGCCGCCCGGACGGGCCTCGGTGAATGCGAAGAATTTCCCGCTCGGGTGCCACGAGCCCTGGAACTGCCTGTTGGGGCTGGTTGTGAGCCGTTCCGGCTGCCCGCTGCCGTCCGCGCGCTGCCAGAGCAAATTGGTGGCGCTCACGTCCTCTCTCCAGGAGGTGTAGACGATGCGGCGTCCGTCGGGTGTCCAGACCGGCCTCGAGTGGTTGCCGGGTTGCGACGTCAGCCGGGACAGGGTTTCCCGCTTTAGGTCGAGGATCCAGATTCCGGATCGGCCCTCCTGCTCGATTGTGAGGGCCGCGCGATCCCCCTCGGGCGAAAGTCGCAGGTCCCGGTAGCCTGCCGGCTGGCTGCGCAGCGGTACCATCCGCCCCGAGCGATCGAGCCAGCTGATCACGCGCGGGCTCATGAGCACCGGCGCGTAGACCAGAAGCCCGCTGCGCGAGGCGCTGAACTGCGCCGTTCCGTTGGCCGTGGCCCCGACCACGCCCGAAATCACGGGGACAGCCGGGCCGGCGAGTTCCAGACGCTCGCAATCGAATGGAACCGCGAAGAGCGTCTGGTCGTGGAGATACACGATGTGGCCGCTCGACAGATAGCGACCCTGATAGCCGCCTTTCAGGAGGACCCGGCGCGGCTGCCCTCCCGGTCCCTGAACCACGAGGCTGGCCTCGTTGTAGCTGCTCGTCTTCGTGTGCGAGGTGTAGAGGAGCCCTCGCCCTCCGGGAAGGCCGTCGGGCCACCGGTGGGTCCGCTCGTCCGCGTCGAGCGTCGTCATCGGAACAGGGGATCCCCCGTTGGCCGGGACCCGCAGCAGGGGGCTCTCGACTCGCGGCGCGAAGACGATCGTCCCGTCCTCCAGCCAGGCCCCTCCACGGGGATCCTCGGCATCCGCAAGCGTCGTTGCGGCTCCACCCGACAGGGGAACCTTCTTCAGCTTTCCGTCCGCGAAGAAGGCGATCCACGCGCCGTCCGGCGAGAAGAAGGGGCCGCTGCCGCCCTCCGTGCCCGGCACGGGCGAAGCCGCCAGTCCGTCGAGCCTCCGGGCATAGATCGGAGATCCCTCGCGTGCGGGGACGAACACCAGAAGATCGCCCGCCGGCGAGAGCACCACGTTCGTCCCGATGGAGCGGCTTGCCACGCGCACCGAGGCGTCGTCGGTCAGCTCGACCGTGACGCGAATCGTCGCCGCGGGCTTCGGCGCCCCCCGTCGAGCCGTCCACAACGCGGCCCCGGACACGGCGGCCAGCACGACCGCCAAAGCCCACGGCAGGCCGCGACGCCAGGACGAGGCGGGGGCCTCGGGCGCCGACCCGGCCCGCTCTTCCCCGGCTTCGAGGTCGAGCGCGATCCGCGCCTCTCCGATGTCGCGGAGCCGCTGCTTCGCGTCGCGCTCCAGGCAGCGCGCGAGGAGGCGGCGAACGGAGGCGGGCGTTACGGGCGGCAGCGCCCCGAGGTCCACGTCTTGACGCAGAACCGCGGCCAGAACGTCGCTCACGGTCTCGCCCTCGAAGGCCTTCCTCCCCGTGAGCATCTCGTAGAAGACGCAACCGAACGCCCAGACGTCCGTCCGCTTGTCGACGGTCTTCCCCCTCGCCTGCTCCGGGCTCATGTAGGCGGCCGTCCCGAGGATGACGCCGGCGGCCGTGGCGCGCGCGGTGATCGTCGGCGACTGCGTGACGGCAGGGCTCGAGCCCGACCCGCCGTCCCGCTCGAAGATCTTCGCGAGTCCGAAATCGAGGAGTTTGACCTTTCCGTCCTCCGTGACCTTCACGTTCGCGGGCTTGAGGTCCCGGTGGACGATCCCCTTCTCGTGCGCTGCCTCCAGCGCCTCGGCGATCTGCCTCGCGATCGAGAGCGATTCC
>JBLMYG010000038.1:0-13772 GCA_050258155.1 Acidithiobacillales bacterium | reverse complement strand
GCACCCGCGTGCCCTCGCACGCGCCGTTCATGAATGGAACCGCTTCCGGGTCGGGGCGCGGAAGATCGAGGAGTTTCTGGCCGAACCCTAGCGTGCGCCGGCGACCCCGGCGTAGACCTTCTCGAACGCCGAGGCCGTGGCGTCGGCGTCGTTGGCGAGAGCCCAGGCACGGGCGGCGTCGCCGATCCGCCGCCGTCTCCCGTCGTCGCGGAGAAGTGCGAGGAGGGCGGCTGCAAGCGCCGCGTCGTCGCCCACCGGGACGGAGACCGCGGCCTCGGGGGCGAGGTCCGCCACGAGGCCGACGGCGGTCCCGACCGTCGGGAGGCCCGCGGAAGCCGCTTCGAGGAAGGCGACAGACTGCGCCTCGTGCCGCGAGGAAAGCACAAAAAGGTCGGCGTCCCGGTAGAGCGGACGCAGCTCCTCCTGCCGGAGGAGCCCGTGAAAAGTGACGTGTTCGGAGAGGCCGAGCCTCTCCGCCTCGGCCTGGACGGCGCCGCCGAGCGTGTCCTCGCCGGCCGCGTCAAGGTGGACGTGCGGCTCGGCGTCGGCCACGCGCCGAAGGGCGCGGAGAAGCGTCGGCTGGTCTTTCACGGCGTTGAGGCTCGCGACGTGCAGGAGCCGGCGGGCGGGCCCTCCGCGGCGGGAACCCGGGGCGAAGAGGGACGGATCGACGCCGAGCGGGATGACGTCGGCCTGGATGCCGCGAGATGCCGCGAGCCGTTGGAGAAAGACCGATCCGGCCGTGACGCGGGCGGCGCTTCGGAGGGCGAAGCGGGTCTTCCAGCGCTCCCGCGCGTGGAGCCACCCGCCGTAGCCGATCTCGGGAAGCGCCGCCAGCTCTCCGCCAGCCAGGTGGATCGTCAGCGGCAGCCGGCGCCATCGAGCCGCGGCCGCGGCTAGAAGGGCCGGCTCGTTCGCCCAGACGGCATGCACGACGTCGAACGGCCCGGCGTCGGCGAGGAGGACCGTGAGCCGCGGGCCGAACCTGAGGAGAGCCGTTCCTGGGAGGCCTCGCGCCGGAAGGCCGAGGTTGTGGACCGTCGCGCCGAGAAGGGGCCATCGCCCGGGCGCTCCCTCCTGCCGGAGAGCGACGACGTGAACATCGTGCCGTCGCGCGAGGCGCTCCACGAGGGCGAGAAGCGCGGGGATGACCCGCCCGGACCCCGACCGGTCGACGCCGCCGGGGACGACGATGGCGACCCGCACGTAAGGATCGTACGTCGCAGGGATGGCGGGCCGGACGGCATAGCATGCGGAGAGTGACGGCGCCCCTCCCGGTTCCTCCCTTCACGCCCGACGGGGTCATCGGCGTACCTCTCGACGCCGGAGAGGAGCCGGAGCGGATCGTCGTCGTGAGGCTTCATGCCTTCGGCGACGCGGCGATCACCTTTCCGGTCCTCGGAGCCCTCCGGCGACGGCTCCCGGAAGCGCGCCTCGACGTCGTGACGGATGTCCGCTACGCGGATCTCTTCGGTTCGCACAGGGACGTCACCGCCGTCTACTCGTACGACACCAGGCTTCCGAAGCTCCGGAAGGGCGCGGCGCTTCTCCGCGTCGCGCTCGCCCTTCGCCGCCGCCCACTTCCCGCACTTCTCGACCTGCAGCGGAACCGCTGGTCGCGGCTCCTGAGACGCCTTCTCAAGCCGCGGGCCTGGGCCGCCTTCGACCGGCACGCGCCCCGGACGGCCCTCATGAGGTACCTCGACACGGTCGAGCGGATCGGCCTCGGAGGCCTCGCCCCAGTCCTGGAGCCGTGCGGCAGGGACGAGCTGATCCATGCGGCGCGCGAGTGGCTCGCGGAGGCGGGGCGGGACCCCTCGCGCCCCCTGGTCTGTCTCAACCCCGCCGGCGGATGGGAGACGAAACAGTGGCCGGTCGAGCGCTATGCCGAGCTGGGCCGGCGGCTCTCCCGTGAGGGATGCCAGCTCATGACGCTCTCGGCGGCTCCGGTGCCGGAACGTTTCGCGGCGCTCCGGAAGGCGCTTGGCGGGACGCTGATCGACTTCGCCGGCCGGACGTCGCCGGGGGAGGCGCTGGCCCTCGTCTCTCTCGCGTCGCTCGTCGTCAGCGACGACTCGGGACTGATGCATCTCGCCTGGGTCCAGGGCGTCCCGGTGATCGCCTTCTTCGGGGCCAGCCGCTCGGCCTGGAGCCGTCCCGAGGGGCCGCGGAGCAGCGGCTTCTACAGCGAGGACCTTTCCTGCGGGGCCTGCATGCAGCCGGTCTGCGGCCGGGGGGACCTTCTCTGCCTCGTGCGCGTCAGCGTGGAGGAGGTCCTGGAAAGGTGTCGTCCGTGGATCTAAACGACGGCGGATCTCGCGGTTCTCTTGCCACCGCCGAGGCGATGGCGCGGGCGATCTCTCGCGAGAACGCCTCCGTGTAGTGGACCGCGTCGACGTAGAGGTTCTCGCGCCGCGCGACCTGCATGTCGGCGAGCCAGACGAAGTCGGATCCGGGCGGCTCCGCCGGCGTCATGGCGGCGAAGGCGTTGTACCCCTCACGGACGCAGTCGAGCGTCGCCGGAAGGCGGCCGTCGACGTGAAACGCGACGTCGTACCCGTAGACGGGGACGGGTTGCCAGACGAAGTAGGGTGCGACGCCGAATCGAGAGGCGGTCCCTTCGATCAGCCTCCTGTTCGCGCACCAGCGCGCGAGGATCCGGCCGGGATCGCAACCGCCGGGCCGCGCCGTCGCCGGGAGACGGTGCTCCCGGGGTGAGAAGGACCGGAGATAGCGGACGAGAGGAAGCCCGAGGAGCAGCCGAAGGAAGCGCTGCCTCGTTCCGGACGTCGACTCCAACCGGACGAGGGCGTCGAGTTCCGAGGTCTGGGCTCCTCTCCAGAGACGCCCGTCCTCCGGCGGCTCCTCGTAGAGGAACTCGTTCAGGCCGTCGATGAAGATGGCGATGCCCGGAACGACGCCCGAGGCGAGGAGCTGCTCGAAAAGGATCCTCTCCTGCGTGCTGAAATAGCTGGGCCTCGCGAAGTTGTAGACCGCCCGTCGGCCGCAGGACGGGACCGGAGGAAGGACGTCCTCGAGGGCCGCCGGGATCGTGGCCTCGTCGGGGAGCCGGTCGCCGAAAGCGCAGGATCCTCCGAAGACGAAGACGGCGCACGGCGCCGGAACGGGTGGCCACCTCTGTCCCGTTCGTCCCTTCCGGAAACCGACCGGGTCGACGTTGACGAACCGGCCCGCGACGGGCTTCTGGCGGAATTCGGTGAAGGCCTCGTACTCCCACTGGTTCAGCCTGTCGCGCTCGTCGAGGAGCTCATGGATCTTCTCGAGCGGCCAGCCCGGGTAGGCGCGCGCCAGCTTCTCGTCGTCGCGGCCGGTCTCCGCGGCCTGGCGGGCGCGGGAGCGGGCGGCCGGGATCGCGAGGAGGTTCACGACGAGGAACAGGAGGAGCGCGTTCGCGGTGATGACAGCCGCCGCTCTGTATCGGTCAACTGCGGTCTTCATTCCACGATCCGCCGGTACGCCGGCGTCCTGTCGAGAACTTTGCGGGCGATGGCTCACGGGATCTCCAGGCCCGGCTCCAGGTCCGCCGCCTCGCGGAGCCGGAGGAAGCGCGCCGCGCAGAACTTCGGGCGACCGTCGAGCCGGATGGGCACGACCGGTATGCCGGCGGCATCGAACCAGCCGGCGAGATCGGGATCCGTCACGGCGGGGAGACCGTCCCTCACGATCGCGCGGAGGTCGGCGCGCGAGGCCCGCAGGAGGGCCGCGGCGGGCGCCCCGCCGGGATCGCGAAGGACGATGAAATCAGCGCGCTTTCCCGGTCGAAGGCCTGCGCGGTCGGGGAGCCGAAGAAGGCGGGCGGCATCGACGGTTGCGAGGCGGAGCAGCTCGGAGGGGGCGAGGTCACTGCTGGCAGCGGCCACGCGCAGCTCGGCGAGAAGATCGGGGGAGCCGGAGAGGCGCGAGTCGGTGCCGAGGGCGAGCCGCCGCGCGTCGGCGGGGCGTCGCGGGTCGAGCGTGGCTCCGAGCACCGCGAGATTGCTGGCCGGGCACCAGACGACCCCCGCCCCGCGGGAGAGCACCCGCTCCATCCCGTCTGCCGTGAGGCCGACGCCGTGGACGAGGAGCGTGTTCTCGCCGAAGGCGCCGAGCTCGTCCAGACGCTCGAGCTCGGCCGCGGCCCGGGAGTCGGTCCCCTCGGCGAGGTGGATGAACCACGGCATGTCCTTCGGCGTCGCCTCGTATCCCGACGCGACAGGGGGGCCGTAGTCCTCCTCGAGGCCGAGCGAGTGGCTCCAGCCGTAGCGGCGGAGCACCTCGACCGGGAACGCGGGGTCGTCGAAATCCGGAGACCACGGATCGTGATGAGCGACGGTCGTCGTTCCCGCCAGGATGTTCTTCAGCCCCCCGTGAAAGGCGCGCACCCTTTCCGGAAGGCTCCGGGCCGCGATAACGGCCGGATCGGAGAAGTGGGCCTGGAACGCCCCGATCCACTCGTAGCTGTTCGGGAAGATGCGCGTCCGGGCGGGAGGCGGGATCGCGTTGAGCGTCAGATGATCGTGGGCGTTGACGAGGCCGGGGAAGACGAGGTGCTCCAGGAGCCGGAGGGTGAAGAACGGGGTGCCGGGGGGGAAGGCATCGACGACCCGTCCCTCGGCAACCAGAAGCGGCGCCTGCCGCACGCCCTCGGCCGTCACGAGGGCGGCCCCATCGATCCTCAGGGCGGTCGAAGGCGGAGCGCCGGCGGTGACTGGAGAGACTCGCACCCTGACGCTACGACAGCACCTCGGGCGGGGAGAGGAGCTGGCTCATGACCTTCTCGACCGGGAAGCCGAAGCGGTTTCTCTCCACGCGCCAGCGCGCCAGCTTCTGCACGGGACGTTTCCATGACCTTGGCGGCTCGTACCCTATGCGCTGATAGAACTTGTAGCGCTCCACGAGGCGGTGCCGCTCAGGCGAGACCCAGGGACCCGCGGAGTCGTACCAGTCGAAGTCGGCCCACTCCTTCAGCGTCCGCGGCGACCGGTAGCCTTCGCGCTCGGCCTGGTCGGTCAGGGGCGTGCCCGGATAGGGCTTGAAGTAGTAGAAGGGCGTTTCGAAGGCCGGGCTCATGGCCCGCAGCCGGCGCGCGACGTCCAGCGAGGCCCGGACGCTCTCGTCGCTCTCGTTCGGAAAGCCGACGATGAAGGGGAAGTAGACAGCGACCCCGTGCCGGCGGCACTTCTCGGCGCTGGCGAAGACCTGCTCGAGGGTGATGTCCTTCTTTATGCGGTCGATCGTGGCCTGCGATCCTGACTCCACGCCGATGATGACGCGCCGCAGCCCCGACCTCCTGCACGTCGCCATGACGTCCTCCGTGAGTCGCTCGGCCTGGTCGGCGCGCATCGTGGCGGCCCAGGTGATCGGGAGCCGTCTCGAGATGATCTCCTCCGCGATGGCCTCGACGCGCTCCGAATACGTGAAGTACGTCTCGTCCTGGAAGTTGACGTCTGTGAAGCGGTACTGCTTCCAGAGCCGGCCGAGCTCTTCGCCCACACGCGCCGGCGAAAGGCCCACCCACTTCCGGCCATAGACATAGGGGTCGGCGCAGAAGGCGCAGCGGAAGAAGCACCCCTGGGAAGTGATGTAGTCGAGCTGCCGCTTCCCTTTGAGGACGAAGTAGCGCTCCACGGGCAGAAGGCCGTAATCGTGCGCGGACAGGGAATTGAGGTCTGCGAAGGCGCGCGGCGAATTCTGGACCGCCGAGCCGTCCGGCGCCCGGTACGCGCAGCCTGCGCAGCCGTCAAGGCTGCTGCCGCCATCGAGGCGGTCGAGGATCTCTCGGAAGGTCTCCTCGCCTTGCGCCTGGACGGTGACGTCCAGGCTCCTCTCCTCGAGGCAGCCTCTCCCGAAGAGAGAGGGGTGCCAGCCGCCCCAGACGACGGGGAGGTCGGGCCGTCGGGACTTGACGGCCCGGCAGATCGTGATGGCATCGTGGATGGGCGCGCCCGTCAGGACCGACACGCCCAGGCAGATGGCGCCGTCGAGATGGGACAGGACCGCGCCGACAGGGTCGGCCTCGAGCCGGCCGTCGACCAGCACGACCTCGTACCGGTCCCTCGGAAGGTGCGAGGCCACCGAGAGGACGCCGAGCGGCATCGTGAAAAAGACGGCCTTCGGGTTGTAGAGGACCACCTTGAGGCGCGCGCGGGAGGCCTTTTCGGAGGTGGTCATCATGAGTCCTGAGACTCGTTCCCGCCCGTATCCTGCCTCAGTTGCAGGCTGCAGACGCATCGCGCGCAGACGGGGTTCGTCGCCACATCGAGGCCGGCACGGAAGGCCAGTGCCCCGGGCGCGTTCAGGACCGCCGCCAGGCTGCCCGCCTGGCGGAGGTTTCCGAGTGGAGGGTGGAAGAAGCAGGGACGGACCGTCCCGTCCGACTCGACGACCGCCGAGACCCACGGGGCGTTGCAGGTGTTCCGGGGAAAGGGACCGAGGCCGCAGAGGGCGCTGAAATAGGCGAGGAGGCGGAGGCGCAGCTTGGCCGGGCTCTCGACGATGAAGCCGGTTGCGAAATCGGCGGCGCACGTCTGCTCCAGGTTCGCCAGCTCGCGCTCCAGCTCGGGCAGCTCATCGGCCGTCAGGGCCAGCGAGGGAACCGGGGTCAAGCCGATCCCTCCCGGGCGATTGAACGCATCGGTCGAGACGTCCACGGCCAGGAAGCTGATGCGGTCAAAGGCCGTCTCCTTCGCCGCGGCGACCGTGTCGGCAATCCGGCGGAAGTTCTGCTTCTGGACGGTGCAGCGGGCGCTCACCGGAAGGGAGGCCCTCGCCGTCCTCAAGGCCGCGACCCCCAGGGCCAGTCGCTCGAAAGCTCTCGGGACGTTCCGGATGGCGTCGTGCACCTCGGGCGGGCCGTCGAGGCTGGCGATGACGCTGTCCACGTGCCGGGCGATCTCCTCGGCGTTCCGCGATAGGAGGAGCCCCGAGGAGAGGAGCGTGATCGAGAAGCCGGATCCTTTAAGAAGGTCGCAGAGCCCCCAGAGATTGGAGTGCATGAGCGGCTCGCCACCGGTCAGTACGACCTCCCTGACGCCGAGGGCGCGCCATTCGTCGGTCCAGCGGGCCACCTCGACGGCCGCGATCTCGCGGGCCTCCCGCTCCTTCCAGATGTCGCACATGAGGCACCGGCAGTTGCACCGATTGTGGGGAAAGAGGATCAGGATCGGCAGACGCGCGATCGGCCGGGAGGTCGTCATGCCGGCTCTCTGCGGAAGCGAAGGGCCAGGAGAACCGGTCGTCCGCTCTCCAGCTCGTCGCGCTCTCTCGTGCCAGCCGCCGCGAAGAAATGGCCCTGCTCGGGCCCGACCTTGAGGTCGAGACGCTCGTCGAACGTCAGGCCGGCCATCCCCGCCTCCTCGAGATGGTCCGCCGCGAGATGAACATGGTGCTCCACCTCGCGGGTCCGGCCGTCGCTTCCTGCGAACGTCCGGCGGAGGCCGCGCGACGCGGCGTCGGGATGGACGTCGGTCACGAGGAGCGTCGCGCCGGGCCGGCAGACCCGGGCCAGTTGGCGGTAGGCAGGGCCCAGGCGCGAAAGATGTCCGAGGGCCAGCCGGCACCAGACGGTGTCGAACGTGCCCGCCGCGAACGGGAGGGCGTCGAGGTCGGCGGCGGCGAGCCGCCCGCGCACCTCCCGGCGTCTCCCGGAGACCAGCATCTCGAAGACGAGATCCACACCGAAGGCCCGACGGTCGCTTCCCCCCGGCGGAAGACGGCGTCCCGTGCCGCAGGCGGCGTCCAGGAGGCGGCCGCAACGATCCGGAGAGAGAAGGCGCACGGCGTCCTGCTCGAGCGCCGTGAGGGCGTTTTCCTCGTCGTAGGTGGACGCCCAGAGCGGATAGGCCGCGCGCGCGGAGAGCGGGACGCGAGCCGGTCCCCTCATGGCGCCGGGTCCGGCGGCCTCAGGTGGCCGTAGAGCTGGCGGTCGGGGAGGGGCGCCTTGGAGTCGTGGATGGAGGGAAAGCGGCTCTTCAGGGTCCGCTCGAAGCTCTCCACCCTCGCCCTCAGGGCCGGCGTCATCCAGGGCACGTCGGGCTTCTCGTGCGTCATCCAGTCCACCCACCGGGGCTCGATCCACTCCTCCAGCGTCCCGGGTGTGCCTTCGAGGGCGTCCACGCCGCCGTAGGTTCCCCTCCTCTGGGGGGTCGGCGTGTAGAAATAGAAGATCAGCTCGCATGCCGGGTTGACCGACTTCAGGGTCTTCACGAAGGCGAGCGTCTTCTCGGCCTCCCCCTCGGGATCATCGGGATCGCCGAACATGAAGGAGAACTCCGGAATGATCCCGAACGCGCGCGTCCTCGCGGCGAACGCGAGCGTCTGCTCGGTCGTCAGGTTCTTCGACATCTTCCTGAGGGTCTCGTTCGAGCCTGACTCGGCCCCCGTGTAGACCATCGCGCAGCCGGAGCGGCGGATCGTCGCCCACGTCCGGTCCGAGAAACGGAGCATCGCGTCGATTCGCGCTTCGCACCACCAGCGGAGGCCGAGAGGAGCCAGCCGCCCGCCGAGCTCCTCCGCGTGCTCTTCCCTGACGAAGAAGTTGTTGTCGTAGAAGTGGACCGCGTCGACGCCGTGTCGCGTCACGAGATACGACAGCGCGGCCTCGGTCCTTGCCGGCGACGCGAGCTTCTCGAGGCTGCCGTACGCAGCGATGACGCCGCAGAAGTTGCACGAGTAAGGACATCCGATCGAGGCTTGGTGGACGGCGTTCCGCCGGCCGAGGAACGTCGGGTGGAGGTAGGTCTCCACGTCGATGCTGTCGTACGGCGGATCGGGGAAGGCGTCGGGGCCCTCCCACCGCCGCTCGGGGTTGAGCTTCGACGCGCTCCCTTCCCGCCACGCAAGGCCCGCCACGCCGGACGGCGCCCGCTTCCCGTCTAGAACGTCGAGGAGCTCCAGGAATGTCCGCTCCCCCTGCCCGCGGACGAGGAAGTCGACGTACGGCGCATTCAGGCACGGCTCGGGGTAGAGCGTCGGGAAGTACCCCCCCCACACGACGGGAATCGACGGGAAGCACTCCTTCAGGGATCTCGCGATCGGGACGGCGGCGACGAGCTGGGGCCCCGGCATGACCGTCATGGCGAGAACCGTCACCGGGTCGGCTGTCCCCCGCCGCCTCTCGATCTCCGCCGCCGCCTCGGCGAGCGGGTCCGCGTCCGGGAGGTTCCCGTCGAGAATCCGCCAGGTGGCCCCCTCGGGGAGGACGGCGCCGAGCGCCATGAGGGAGAGCGGGAAGCGCCGGTGCTTCGGCTTCGTGGCCCGGGGGTTGACGAGGAGGATCACGGGCCGCTCACCGCGCCTCGGAGACCCAGAGGTCGAATCGGGACGGAGGGCGCTCGCGGCGCACGAGGGCGCGGAGGCCGCGGAGTTCGTACGAGAGCGGGTAACGCACCCGGATCCTCCGGAAGTCGAGGCCGAGGGGGGAGGCCGCCGCGGCGAGGCGCTCCGGCGTCAGGTACTCGATGGTCCGGAGCGCGAGGAGGCCGTCTGCCAGGTCGGGGAACGTCTCGCGCGTCCGGCGCTCCTTCTCCCTCACCATCGCCTCGCCCGCCTCCGGGCGCCGGTAGAAGGGGGAGTCGAGGATAGCGATCCGCCCGCCCGTCCTCACGGCCCGGCGGGCCTCGGCCAGGGCCCGGGAGAGGTCGGACGCGTAGTGAAGCGACGCATTGAAGACGGCGAGATCGAAGGCTGCGTCCCCGACGGGAAGCGCGTCGAACGGGGCGGCGACGCGGGCGAACCCCCGACCGATCCGGCGCGCGAAGTCAGCCCCGGCCCCGAGACCGTCCACCGCATCGAGCCGGATGTCGAAGGCCAGTGCGAAATGGCCGCGCTCCGCCATCCTGGCCGAGAGCCAGCCGTCCCCGGCGCCGAGGTCGAGGATCGCGAGGGGCCGGCCGATCGAACGCTCCAGGGGTGCGAGGACCTCGCCCACGAACCGGTCGTAGGTCCGGGCGCGGACCCGCCACTGAACGGCGACCGGGCCCGTCGTCACGTAGGGGAGGGCAAGGCGCGCCGAGGCGCTGCCTCCGCGCCCTTCGGACCTTCTCAGGGCCGCGTAAGCGACCTGCCAGCGGGCGAGGGGCGTCGGTTCGGCCGTCACGGCATCCCGGATGTTCGCTCGAGATCGAGGAGGACGTGGTCGCCGAGGAGCGCCAGCGGTCGGGCGAGGAGCCGGTCGAGCGACTCCAGTCCGGCAAGGAGCCGCGGCCAGCGCGAGATCTCGGGCTCGGCGGAGCTGGGAGGAACGAAGACGCCGACGCCGACGATCCGCCGGAGCGCGAGCCACGGCGCGAAGGCGCGGGCGAACTCGCGCGGACGCGGGTAGGAGACGGCGAACTCCCGCCCTTCGATCCGGGCCGTGGCCGTGCGCGAGAGCCGCCGGAAGGCAGCCCGCGGGCGGCCCCGGCAGAGGAGCGTGACGGCCTCGCCGGGAGAGAAGGGCCCGAAGACGACGAGAAGGGCCCGGGCGCCGGGCGAGAGGCACCTCGCGAGGGCGCGACCGGCGGCGGAGAGGTCGGAGACGCAGTTGAAGGCGGCGAAGTTCGAGTAGGCGCCGTCGAACGCCGGTGCCCCGGCCGAGGCGCGGCGCGAGGCGAACCCCGAAAGCTCCTCGATGGCGACCGTCTCGGCTTCGATGCGGTCTGCGAGCCCGGCCGCTTCCGCCTTCCGGCGGGTCCTCTCGACCATGCCCGGCGCGCCGTCGGTGACGAGGACCCGCCGCCCCCGGCCCGCGAGGAACAGGGCGTCCTCTCCCGTTCCGCCGCCCAGCTCGAGGAGCGAGGCCCCCTCGGGAAAGGCGGCGAGGAGCTCGCGGCGGACGGCGCGGCGCTGGGAGGCGACGCTCGCCCAGCTTCCGAACCGCTCGTCGAAGCGGCCGGCCAGCGCCTCGAAGGCACGGAGAGCGGGGGAGAGGGGGGTCGTCAGAAGCCGCCCGTCGCCGCGCGCGGAAGGCTCTCCTCGACGTCGTCGCCGTGCCGCGACCGCTCGGCCGCCTCCCTGAGGCCGAGGTCGGCCCAGCCGGCGTCGATCTCCTCGGCCGTCAGATCGGAGGGAAGACCCTTGAGGACGAGAGCCTCGGCGTGGAGAAGGTCCCGGACCCGCCTGTAGAACGGGCCGGTGTAGGTTCCCTCGAAGAGCATCGCGAGATCGTCGCTGTCCCGCCAGTTTGTACGGGAGGAGAGCTGCGACTTCACCCGCTGGTAGAAGAGAGTGCCGGGGAGGGGATAGGCGACCGAGACGCCGATGTCGTCGGGGCGCTCCCCTCCGAGGAGCGCGCGGGTCAGGAGGAGATCGGCCCACTCCTCGCCGGGATATCCGAGCTGGAGGAACCACGCGGCCCGGATGCCGTGCTGCTGGAGGAGGCGGGTCGCGCGCCGGACCTGCTCGACGCGCGTCCCCTTGTCCATCGCGTCGAGGATCTTCTGCGAGCCCGACTCCACCCCCATCCAGACCTCCTCGCAGCCGGCGGCCTCAAGGGCCTCGACGCCGCTGCGGGTCATCAGGTCGACCCGCGACTGCACCGTGAAGGGGATCCGGGCGTCCCGAGCCGCGACCTCCTCCGCGAACCTCTCGATCCAGCGGGGGGTCAGGCCGAAGATGTCATCGGCGAACCAGAGGTGGTCCGGCGCCACCGCGGACTTGAGGGCGGCGAGCTCGACCGCCACGTTCCCCGGGCTTCGCTGCGCGTAGCGGGTTCCGTAGAGGGGCTTGGCGCACCAGTTGCAGTGGAACGGGCAACCGCGCGTGGTCACGACGTTCCACGAGAGCCGGCCGTGCGCGTCCCTCCACACCGCTCGGTAGCGAGCGACGTCGACCAGATCCCATGCCGGAAGGGGAAGAGCATCGAGGTCGGAGACGAAGGGGCGCGGCGGCGTCCGAACGACGTCTCCGGAAGGGCCTTCCAGGGCGAGGCCGGGAATGCGCGACAGGTCGGGCGATCCGCCGCCCTCGAGGGCCGCGAGGAACTCAGGGAGTGTCTGCTCGGTCTCTCCGACGATGACCGCGCGGGCGCCCGCTGCGAGGTAGGTCTCGGGATGGTCCGAGGCGTCCGAGCTGTTGACGACGATACGGCACCCGGCATCCTTCGCCATCCGGATCATCCGGAGCGCATCCTCCCGCATCCGGGTCGTGCACATCTTGGTCAGGAAGTTGAAGTTGTCTTCGAGGAGGCCGACGGCCTCTGGCCTCGTGTCGGCCAGCGCGCGTCCGAACTCCTCCTCGCCGGCCGCGAGCATGGCGTCGAAGAGCGAGACCGCGTAGCCCCTGGCGCGGAGGACCGACGCGGTGATCAGAGTGGCCAGCGGCGGATAGGGCTTCATCTTCCTCGTCTGCTTTTCGTCGTGAGCGAGGAAGTAGGAGTGCGCGAGGAGGACCCGGCGGGCGGCGGTCATGAGACCCCATCTCGATTCTATAGCAAGAGAGTCTCGAGCGCCGCAAGCGCTCCCGCCAGGTCCCGGGCGCCGTCCAGACGGCAGCCGTCCCGTGCACCCCAGGCACGCGCGATGACGTCGGGGTCGCCTGCGGTCCGCTCCTGCGGAATCTCGCCGGCCGCGAAGGCGGCGTGGAACCCTTCCGGGTCGAGCGGGACGAGGCGCGCCGGCGTCCGCTCGCGGTCTCCGAGCAGGATCGAGACGGCGCGCCGGGCCCGCCGGACGGCGGGGGAGGAGGAGGCCCAGAGGTCGATCCGCCTCTTCGGCTCGCCGCCCGAGAAGGCAGGGCGGGACCTCCCCTCGAGGCCGAGCAGCGCCGCGGCGTCGGGCCGGAGCGTCAGGTCGCGGACTGTTGCCGCGAGATCGTCCGGGTCCTCGCGCGCCACGAGCAGGCTCTCGTCGGCGAGGACGGAGAAGCCCGCGCTCCATGCCGCGGCCACGAGGGTCGATTTTCCGGCGCCGGCCCCGCCGCGGATCACTGCGGCGCCACGCGGTCCGGCGACGGCTCCCGCGTGCAGGACCTGCCACGCGCGCCGCGAAAGGAGGACCGCCGCGGGAGCTTCCAGGAGATACCGCGCGGCGAGGCCCGGCTCCTCTTCGAGGAGTCCCGTCGAGACGGTCGCCTCGACGCGGGCGGCGGCCAGGTCGATCCGAGCGTCGAGACAGGCACCGAGGGTGACGCTCCAGCCCTCCGCGTCCGGCGTCCAGACGAGGCTTCGCTCCCCCTCCGGTCCCGGCCCGGGCCCCGCGCTCGCGGAGACGAAGAACCAGATCGGGGAGGCCGCGGGACCACCGGCCGGCTCCCAGAGTCGCGCGGCGAGCTGGAAGACGCGCGCGTCGTCCGCAAAGAGAAGCAGCCGGTCACGCGGCGGGGCGAAGAGGCGCGGGGAGTCGGGAGCGGTCGAGCTCAACCTTTTCCGGTTTCCCGCGTCCATACTCTCACGGAGGGGTTTGGCCGTGAGACGTGTCCGCCGGATCGTTCTGGACGTCCTCTGTCCCGCCCTCTGCCTCAGCGTTGCCGCTGCTGCCCGCGCCGGGCAGATCCGCGGCCGCCTTCTTTCGGAGGGAAAACCCGCCGCGGGGGTGACCGTCTCGGCCGCTCCCTACGAGACGCCCCACGACGCCGCCCGTCGCGAGGCGAAAGGGGGGGAGGAGGCGAAGCCGATCGCCAGCACGACGAGCGGCGCAGACGGGAGCTTCGCTCTCGCCGTAGCGGCCGATCCCCTGAGGAGCTTCGTCGTCCGCGTCCTGGGAGGCGGCGTCCGGGCGGTGGAGCTTCCCGGCGTCTACGACTCGTCGGAGACGGAAGATTCGGAGGAACACACACTCGCCCCGGGCGACACGCTG